>DASYVG010000130.1:0-5697 GCA_035937255.1 Chthoniobacterales bacterium
AGTTTGACGGGGATGGTTGTCCGGCCGCTTGCGTCATCTCCTTGACGCGCGCCCGCTGCTCGGCGAGGTCCGACTCGGCGGCGCTCAATTGTTCGTTTAAACGCGCCACTTCCGTGCCGAGCGCTGCGATGCTATCCGGCAGAGAAAGGATACCGGCTTTCGTTTTCAACGTTTTCAGCGCGTCTTCTGTTTGGTTGAGGCGCGCCCGGACCTGGTCGGTTTGCTGCGTCACAAAGTCGAACGCGCCGGCCGACCGATGCACTTCGAGATGTTTTGTGAAATAGCGGTTTACCAGCTCATTCAGAACGAGATTCGCGACCTCACGATTTGAATCCTGGTAAGCGACGAACATGATATTGCTCGCGTGTTTTGTCGTGACATCCAAGCCCGAGCCGATTGCGCCGGCCGCACTTTCTACCGAGGGAGTTTTCGCGTTCGGAAGGATGCGTTTCGGGCCGAGAGCCTGCGCCACCTGGACGGCCAGGTCCCAACTTTTTAGAATCTGAACTTCAGCGTCGATGACGGTGTCATTGGTTTTCATCGATCGGGGATCTGTATTTTCGGGATCCACCGCACTGCGATCCAACACGTAACGGACGAGCAAGGTGGCGTCCGATTCGTAGGTTGCCGGATAGAAGAAGTGCACCGCCGCGGCGGCCGCGAGACCGACAGCCGCTGCCAGCATGATCTTCTTCTTATGCTTGAAGAGGGCCGAAAGCACGTTCGGCAGATTTACGCTCGATTGGTGAGCTTCAGGAGGAGCTATTGGCATACGGTTAAGTCGGCTCAGCTAGTCAAGATGGGGGTAGATAAACGTGCCCGCCAGTCGATTCACCGCAAATGGCAGCGATCGAAAAATACGTTCATAACCTTTGGCAGTTTCCTTTTTCACATTCACCCAAGCATTCTTCGCGCCCCCAAACCGAGAATAGAAGATCGGCTCTTCCCGCGCGCCCCAGGCCCGCTTAAACCGACGCAGTCCGTCCTGGTGGCAATCCGTTCGTCCGAAGTGCAAGGTGTGCGATCCATCCGCAACCAGCTGTTTGATCCCTTCCCACATCACCAGGTTATTCCCACGCAGCTCCTGCAGACGTTCGTCAGAAGCGCCAAACTTGTAAACGGCGTGCGTGCCGAAGCGCAAAAAGATCGCTCCTGCGATCGGCCGCGAAGCGAGCCGCGCATGAACGACGAATCCGAGTCCCCGTTTAATGGCAGCTTCATGAATATTCGAGAAGAATGAAAAAGGCTGGGGAGGAACGCCATGGCGGCGTCGCGTCCGAACATGCAGGCGGTAGAATTGTTCAACGGAGGCGAGCGTGTCTGCTACGCCAACCGTCAGCTGACTCCGCTCTGCCTTACGAATCGCACGCCGCACGGACGTGTCAAAGCCCGCCAACAAAGCTTCCGCGCCGGCGGTAAGGTCGAGGGTGTGCCCATAAAAGGTAGGTGGCGCCTCGCAAGCGGCGTTCGCCAGGTCGCCGCGCAGCTCCACGTACTTCCAGTCCTGCCGGTGCGCCATCTGTGCGAGTTGGTCGCGGACAGCGGGACGCCCGCAGGGGGAGAACTCGAGGGGAGAGCAGCGGTCGGTAAAGGGCAGGCAAACAGCGCGCCGTCCCGTGACGCGACTCTCCACCGCAAGGAGCGGAACTAATGCCAGCAGTTTTCCGGCTTCGGTGAGGCGCAGATAGGAACAGCGGTGGCCGTAGGTCCGACACAATACATCGGCCCACGCCGCGCTGTGGAAAAAGGTGTGTTCAGGGTGTGACAGCACAACTGCGTCCCAATCGGAGTCAGACCGGGGATCCAGAATTTGTGCGTCCGCTTTCAAAAGTCGAGTCGCCGTGGGGCCGTTCCCGGGCGCGGTTGCGGGAGCATCGAGCACGTGAGCGACAGCGGTCACCATATTAAACCAGGTCGGGCGGGAGGGCGAAAAAGATCAAGCAGCCACTTCGGCCACCATAGATTCTTTGACGGCTTCCGCGGCGAGGCTGACCTGCTTCTGTGTCAGCTCTGGAAACATCGGCAACGAGATGAATTCGGAAGCGATGCACTCGGAGACCGGGAAGGCGCCCCGCGAATAATTGAGATGGCAGTATGCTTCCTGGAGATGGACGGGCACAGGATAATGCACACCGCAGCCAATTCCCGTTTCCTCCAGGCGACGCATGGTCGCATCGCGTTCGGCGACCCGCGTGGCGTAAATGTGATAGATGTGTTGCGCGTATTCGGCAGCGTGCGGCGTGACCACACCGTCGACGGAGCCGAGGGCGCGATCGTATTGCGCGGCGTGCTGGCGGCGGAGCGCATTGTTGTCGTTCAGATGTCGCAGTTTAATCCGCAAGACCGCGGCTTGGATGCCGTCCATGCGACAATTCCAACCCACCATGGTGTGGTGGTATTTCCGGGTTTGTCCATGATCACGCAGGACGCGCATCGTGTCGCGCAGGGCGGCGTCATTCGTGACCACCGCGCCCGCTTCGCCGAATGCGCCTAAATTTTTTCCCGGATAAAAACTAAAGCAACCGATATCGCCGATTGATCCAGCTCTCCGGCCTTTGTATTCCGCGCCATGCGCCTGCGCGGCATCTTCGATCACGGCCAGCCCGCGGCCTCGAGCGATCTCCATGATCGGATCCATGTCGGCCGGCTGACCAAATAAGTGGACCGGGATGATCGCCTTCGTCCGCGCTGTGATGGCGTCTTCGAGCGCCGCAGGGTCCATCGTGTAGGTGCGCTCATCCACATCCACGAAGACCGGTTTGGCGCCGCAATATGTGATCGCCTCCGCCGTCGCCATGAAGGTGCACGGAACGGTGATGACTTCGTCGCCCGCACCAACTCCGAACGCTAACAGAGCCAGCCAAAGCGCTTCGGTTCCACTGCCCAGACCGACGGCATGCTCGCACGCGCAAAAATCCGCGAACTCTTCCTCGAACTGAGTGACAAACGGGCCGCCGGCAAACGCGCCCGCGTCGATGACTTCAGCGATGGCGCGATCGAACTCCGCGCGCAACGGGGCGTGGTGGGCGTTGAGATCCAGGAACGGTACTTTCATGCAATTTTTCGCTGTGGCGCGGATTTCAAGATTCTGGCCGGATTTCCAGCAACGATTGTACCTGGCGCGACATCTTTGGTCACGACACTGCCGGCGCCGACGACCGCATTTTCGCCGATGGTGATTCCGCCGAGCAGCGTCGCGCCGGAGCCGATGGAAGCTCCGCGGCGGACCACGGTCGTCTGACAATCCCAGTCCGCATCCGTTTGCGGCTGCCCGGAAGCCGTGGTCGCGCGAGGATAGCGATCATTGATGAAGACGACACCGTGCCCCACGAAAACGCCCGCCTCGATTTCGACTCCCTCGCAAATAAAGGTGTGGCTGGAGATCTTGCAGCGCGGCCCGATTTTCGCGCCCTTCTGCACTTCCACGAAAGCACCGATGCGGGTTTCGTCGCCGATTTCGCAGCCGTAAAGATTGACGAACGCATGGATGCGGACATCGCGGCCAAGCCGGACATCGGGAGCGATCAACGGAAAAGAGGTCTTTCCGTCCGTCATACGGCAGCAGGCCGTGGACGCTTTGTTGCTCCGTCACGTCCGGCCGTCGGCGACCCAAACGCCCGATCGCGGGAAAAACTGACTGGGGCACCGTTAGCTTTGAGCGAAGCGGAAGCCGCTTCGAGAATGCGCACCAACTCCAGGCCATCGCGGCCGCTCGTGAACGGCTCGCTCGAATTGGCGATGCAATCGATGAAATGCTGGCATTCCGATTTCAGCGGTTCCTCCTGTTGCAGGTGCGGAATGTAGCTGTCGCCATAGTGATAGGAGTAATGAAACTCAGCGAAGGTATCGTAGTGCGGCGGCCGCTCGACGCGCACATCATACACGCGAATTTTCTCCAACGTCTGCAAGTCGTCATACACAATCATGCGACGAGTGCCGACGATCGTCATCTCGCGCACCTTCCGCGGCTCCAGCCAGCTGCTCTGCACGGTCGCGAAACGTTTCTGGCGAAACATGAGAGACATATTCGTCACGTCCTCGATTTGCGGGGTGACGTGCGCATTGCCCTGACAATTTATGGTCACGGGGAGCTCGCCGAGAATGTGGAGGATGATCGAGATGTCATGCGGCGCCAGATCCCAGGCGACGTTAATGTCCTTTTGGAAGAGGCCCAGATTCAGACGCCGAGAGTTGATATAGCGAATATCGCCGATGTCTCCAGCCTGCACGATCTCCATGATTTTCTGGACGGGCGCGGAAAAGAGAAAAGTGTGGCCAACCATGAGCACCAAGCCTTTTGCTTCGGCGATCTCGATCAGCTCCTCGCACTCGGCGGATGAGGCCGCCATCGGCTTTTCGATGAATGTGTGCTTGCCCGCAAGAAGGCTCGCTTTGGCGAGGGCGTGGTGGTGCTTGACAGGTGTCGCGACGACGACGGCGTCCAAGCCAACGTCGTTCAGAAACCTATCATAATCGGCGATGCCTTCGACGTCCGGATAAATTGCGCTGAGGTGCGCAAGGCGGGCCTCCTTCACATCGCACATCGCCCGGACGCGACAATTCGCCACGGATCGGAAGTTCCGAAGCAAATTCGGTCCCCAGTATCCGCAACCCACGACCCCGAGTGAGATGGGAGGGGTCACGTTGGGCGCTGGGAATCTGAGAAGGTGTGGAACATCGACTCGCTCTTCCACTCGAAGCGTGGCTTGCCGTACGACTCAATCACTTGCGAGAGAACGGCCAGAGGCGTCCGCAGAATGATCTTGAGGTCGCAGCTTAGTGACATGTTGCGCGCGTAAAAGACATCCATCGCGATCATTTGGCTGAAGGTCGTTTTGTTCTTACCGTTCACCTGCCAGTAACCGGTCAGGCCAGGAGGAGCGTCGAAGCGTTCGAGATGTGATTCGTGATAGCGGGTGAACTCGTGAGGCGTGCAGGGACGGGGACCGACCAGGCTCATGGCACCGCTCAGGATGTTGAAAACCTGAGGGAGCTCGTCCAAGCCCGCGGCTCGAAAGAACCGCCCGCCGCGGATCAACCTCGGATCGCCCGCGATATCCAGCTTCGTCATCGGTATGTCTCGCTCGATTAGCTGCTCGAAATGCGTTTCGTGGGACTGGGTTTCCACGTTCACATGCATGGTCCGGAATTTAAGAATCATGAACCGACGTCCGCGATATCCGACTCGCTCCTGCCGGTAAAAGATCGGACCGGGTGAGGCGAATTTGATCCAGCAGAGCGTGAACAGCATAACCGGGAGCCAGAATACCAGAGTCAGGGCCACGATCGCGATATCGAGCGCTCGCTTCCAAACGGGAATGCGCACGCCGCGATTCGCATGGAACGACCGTTCTCCTGAACTATCCGGAGTGGCAGCGCCTTGCTGAACTTCGTCTGCGTGATTGCTTCCTCGCTCCGCGGAGACGAGCTCGACGATAGTATTCATGAGGAGGCGCGAAACCTCTTTCTGGTTTCGCGCAGTCTCGTCGAGCAGATCACCGCGAGTCGTTGCGCGTTTCCCGTTCGCTAAACCATTGAGTCGCGTGGCTCCATTGGGCGCCGAATGATTGGACCCGTTAGTCGCAGCTTTCGAGCGCGAGTCCGTGCCCGTGTGGTGATTCCGGCCGTCCGACCCGGACGGTTCAAATTGTTTCATGTAGGCCGACCGAGGGATCCGCCCTCGATACCAGCGTGACT
>DASYVG010000131.1:0-1729 GCA_035937255.1 Chthoniobacterales bacterium
CTGCGTCCCTTGCCGCGATCCTCGAATCCCGGGGCCTCAAGGTCACCCTGATCAAGCTCGACCCGTATCTCAACGTCGATCCGGGGACGATGTCGCCGTTCCAGCACGGCGAGGTCTTCGTCACCGAAGACGGCGCCGAAACCGACCTCGACCTCGGCCACTACGAACGCTTCATCAGCACGCGCATGAAGCGCACCAACAACTTCACGACCGGCCAGATCTACAAGAGCGTGCTCGAGAAGGAGCGCCGCGGCGACTATCTCGGCAAGACCGTGCAGGTGATTCCGCACGTCACCGATGAAATAAAAAATCGAATCCGCGAAATCTCGGACGAATCGAAATACGATGTCGTGATCACCGAAATTGGTGGAACGACTGGAGACATCGAAGGCTTGCCGTTTCTCGAGGCGATCCGGCAGTTCATTCTCGAAGTCGGGCCGCAGAATGTCGTCAACGTGCACGTTACGCTGGTCCCTTTCATCAAGGCGGCGGGCGAATTAAAGACGAAGCCGACGCAGCAGAGTATCGCGAAGCTGCGCGAAATCGGCTTGCAACCGCAGGTCTTGATTTGCCGGAGCGAGCTACCGCTGGACGCGGAAACGCGGCAGAAGCTCTCGATGTTTTGCAGCGTTTCCCCGAAGGCGGTGATCGAAGCACGCGACGTCGCCCACACGATCTATGAAGTGCCGCTGATGCTGCACGATGAAGCGCTCGACGAACTCGTCTGCGAGCTGCTGCATCTGCAGACGCCGGCGCCGGATCTCGCGCAGTGGCGAAAATTTGTCGAGCGTGTGGTCAGCCCGAAGAAGCAGGTGAAAATCGCGGTCGTCGGAAAATACATTGATTTGCAGGATGCCTACAAAAGCATCTACGAATCGCTCACCCATGCGGCCGCCAGCCAGGATTGCGGCATTAATCTCAAACTGATCGATGCGGAGGCGTTGCAGGATGGGATCGACGGACAACTGCAGGATGTCGCCGGCGTGCTGATCCCCGGTGGATTTGGGGAGCGCGGCGTGGAAGGAAAAATCAAGGCGGCCCGGTTCGCTCGCGAGCGAAAAGTCCCGTATCTCGGCCTCTGCCTTGGCATGCAGGTCGCGACGATTGAATTCGCACGCAACGTTTGCGGCCTGGAGAAAGCGAACAGTACGGAGTTCGATCAGGACGCGCCGGATCCTGTCATCTCACTGCTCGAGGAACAGCGAGACGTGCGGAAAAAGGGAGCCAGCATGCGTCTCGGCACGTGGCCGACAAAAATCGAACACGGCACGCTGGCGGAAAAGATTTACGGGAACAACGAAGTGCTCGAGCGGCATCGTCATCGTTACGAATTCAACATGAAGTATCGGGAGCAAATGGGCGAAGCCGGCTTCACCATTTCGGGCACATCTCCCGATGGCTCGCTCGCCGAACTGATTGAACTGCGCGATCACCCCTATTTTATGGCCTGCCAGTACCACCCGGAATTTCAGAGCAAACCGAATAAGCCGCATCCGTTGTTCAAGGGGTTCATCCAGGCTTGTCTGGCGCATCAGAGTTAGCTTTTCACTGGCGCGGGGCCGCCGCACCGGCGACGGACCTCTCACTTCACGCAGGCGCTCGAGCGATCGCATGCGTTCGTTTCATCCCGAGCGCTCGTCGTGTCCTCGGTGACGAACTGCTCTCGTGGGGGTCTTCGCTTCGTTCAGCCGTAACGATGCAGTTATCGGTGAAAGTTCTTACCGCAGAG
>DASYVG010000132.1:0-1917 GCA_035937255.1 Chthoniobacterales bacterium
CAAGCTACGTCTGACGACCATAGCGAGTTGGAACCACCCCTTCCCATTCCGAACAGGGCCGTGAAACGACTCAGCGCCGATGATAGTGCGGATTGCCCGCGCGAAAGTAGGACACTGCTAGGCTCCTTATGACAAAAGCCCCGGCTCGAATGAGACCGGGGCTTTTGCTTTTGTGAAGTCCCTGTCGCGTAACGCGCGAGCTCCCGGTCAACCGCTACGTCTCAGGACTATAATTTTTAGCTCCAGGTTGTGGTGTTTGTAAAAGACCGCTTCGTGTTTAGCGAGAGCGCGGACATCGCTCCAGCCGAACTCGCCAAACCCTTCCAGCTTTCCCTTTGACGGCGCTTTCATATGGCGCGATATTTTGTTAAAATCAAAGCCCTTTTTTAGGGTGATGGTTTTCGAGATGGGCTTGCAGCCCATTTTTTGTTTGTAGCGAAGAATTCGCATGGATTTTGGACAGATGCTTGAAACGACCGTCAATGGTCTTGGCTATGAACTCGTTGCGTGCGAGCGCACGGGCAAGGACGACTTGCTGCGCGTATTTGTCGACAAACCCGGGGGCGTTAGCATTGATGATTGCGCGCATATCAGCGCTCACTTGTCGCGGGTCTTGCCGGTCGAAGGCGTGAGATACGACCGGCTTGAAGTGTCGTCACCCGGCCTTGACCGGATATTGCGCAAGGAACAGGATTTTATGCGGTTCGCTGGAGAAAAGGCGCGCGTCAGGTTGCGCGTGGCGCTGGAAGGACAACGGAATTTCATCGGCGTGCTGCGCGCGGTGAATGACGGAAAACTGGAACTGGAAGTGGACGGAAAATCGCTCTTTTTCGAGTTGAACAACCTCGAAAAAGCACGTCTGGTTCCGAACATTTAGGAGGCCAATATGAGTCGCGAATTATTGTTGCTGGTCGACGCGTTGGCGCGCGAGAAAAATGTCGACAAAAATATCGTTATCGGTGCGCTGGAGCACGCGCTTGCATCGGCGACCAAGAAGCGCTTCCATGAGGACATTAACGTGCGGGTTGAGGTAGACCCCGCAACCGGGAATTTTACGTCTTTCCGGCGCTGGCAAGTGGTGGCTGACGAGGCGCTGGAATTGCCGGTCAGCCAGATTGCGCTGTCGGAAGCCCAAAAACGCAATGCCGAAATTCTGGTTGAGCAATTCATCGAAGAGCCGTTGCCTGCGGTAGAGTTCGGCCGTATCGGCGCGCAAGCCGCGAAGCAGGTGATCCTGCAGAAGATCCGCGACGCCGAGCGCGAGCAGATTCTGAGCGATTTCCTAGCGCGCGACGAACATCTGGTAACCGGCGTCATCAAACGCATGGAACGCGGCAACGCGATCATCGAATCCGGGCGTGTAGAGGCCATGCTGCCGCGCGACCAGATGATTCCGAAGGAAAACCTGCGCCCGGGCGATCGCGTGCGCGCCTATCTTTGGAAAGTCGATCGCGTGAGCCGCGGACCGCAGATCATACTGTCACGAATCACACCCGAATTCCTGATCAAGCTATTCGAGCTGGAGGTCCCGGAGCTTGAAGATGGCCTGCTCGAGATCAAATCGGCCGCGCGGGACCCCGGTTCTCGCGCCAAGATTGCAGTTAAGTCCAATGATCCCCGCGTCGATCCGATCGGTACTTGCGTAGGCATGCGCGGTTCGCGCGTACAGGCGGTGACATCCGAACTGGGCGGCGAGCGCGTCGACATTATATTGTGGTCGCCCGATCCGGCTCAATTTGTGATTAACGCGCTGGCACCGGCCGAAGTGAGCAAAATCACGGTCGACGAAGAGAAACACAGTATGGACATCGTAGTCGACGAGGAGAACCTGGCGCAGGCGATCGGCCGCACCGGTCAGAACGTGCGGCTTGCAAGCGAGTTGACCAGTTGGGATATCAACCTTATGACGCTTGAGGA
>DASYVG010000133.1:0-2523 GCA_035937255.1 Chthoniobacterales bacterium
CGAAAGACCCGCCGCCGGCAAACATAAAGTGATGCGCAAGGCGCCGAGGCACGTTGTTCTTCAACTGGCGCTGGAATGGCTCTGATTAAAAAACAAATCTTCGTCTGCGACGACTGCGGCCAACGCAAACGGCTGGCGCAAAGCAAACGTCATTGGTGCGAAAACCCGAGCCACCGCGCAGCGATGGAAATGCGCCCCACGCGTTCGCCCGCCGAAAAGAAGCGACACGCGAAAGACGTCGGCATCGGTGGTTAGCGCCCGCTTCTATTAGGCAGTGCACCACGAGGCAGGCGGTTTATTCCGCACCCACACGATCTCCGATGCGGATTTTGACACAGCGGTTATAAGAGATCGTGCCAGCAATTGCGATCACCGGCGGGATCTCCACCGGCAAGTCGACCTTCACTGATTCCCTGCGGAAGTTGTTGCCGGAGGCGAGGTTTTTCGATGCGGACGCGGCGGCGCGCGAACTTGCCGCAGATGATCCCGAGGTGCGCCAGCTGATCGCGGCCGAATTTGGAGCGGATCTCTATTCGAGCACGGGCGACTTGAATCGCAGCCATCTTCGCTCCATAGTATTCGCCGACGCGGAAAAGAAACGCGCGCTGGAGCAGATTCTGCATCCCCGCATCCGCCGTCAGTGGGAGCTCGACGCCGAAGCCCGACGCCAGTCCACAGAACTCTTTTTTGCTGACATTCCACTTTTGTATGAAACAGGCGCCGAAATCTTATGCGACGCAGTCGCGGTCGTCGCGTGCTCGCCAGAGACGCAACTGGAGCGACTTATGCGACGTGGAGAATTTGACCGAGCCACGGCAGAACAAATGATTGCTTCCCAGATGCCGCTGACCGAGAAAATCGAGCGCGCGGATCACGTTGTTTGGAACAACGGCGAACGCGCTGCGCTCGAGGCCCAGGCAATAATGCTGGCGCGACGCTGGGGGAGGATGAGTGGAAGATAGGCCAGCAACTCCAGCAGGGGACGTGGCGGCGGCGCCTGAGACTCCGATCACGGAAAACGGTGCCGCGGAGAAAGCACCGGAAGCGGCTCCGCTGCCGGACTCGCTCGATCTGAACGAGCTGCAAGAGCTCGCGCCCGAGTCGCTCGATGAACTCTGCCGCGGCTTCGCGGTGCGAGGCTATTCGGGACGGATGCGCCACCTTCAAATCGCTGACCTCGTTCGGTGCGCACTTCAGCAAAGCCTCCGGGTGACGGCTGCGGGATTTTTTGAACAACCACCGGACTCCTTCGCCATGCTGCGCTGGCCGCGCCTGAACTTCCTGCAAGGGCCGGAAGACGTCGGAGTTCCGCGCGCCCTGGCGCAACGTTTTAACCTACGCTCCGGACAGCTGATCGCGGGCACCGTGCGTTTGCCGCGCGAGCGCGAAAAAATCCCGATGCTGGACGAGATCATGATGATCGAAGGTGAGCCTGCTGAGTCGTGGAATGCGCCGATCAGCTTCGATGATCTGACGCCGCTTTACCCTGAGGGGCGTATCATGCTGGAAAATCCGACCACTAATTCCATTAGCGCCCGCGCGGTCGATCTGCTGACGCCGCTCGGTCGCGGCCAGCGCGGATTGATCGTGGCCGCGCCGCGTGTCGGCAAGACGATTTTGCTGAAGGAAATCGCGAAAGCGATCCGGGTTAATCATCCCGAGATCCGGCTTATTATGCTGCTGGTCGACGAGCGCCCGGAAGAAGTGACGGATTTGCAGCGGGAAGTGGATTGCGAGATCTACAATTCCACTTTTGACGAGAACTCACGCCGTCACGTGGAAGTGGCGGAGCTGGTGCTGGAGCGGGCGAAGCGTCTCGTCGAGATGAAGAAAGACGTTGTCATCCTGCTCGATAGCATCACGCGACTCGCGCGCGGCTACAATTCGCTGCAGGGAGGAAAAGGGCGCACGATGTCCGGAGGCGTGGAATCGAAGGCGTTACTCAAGCCCAAGAAGTTTTTCGGCGCGGCGCGCAACGTGGAAGAAGGCGGCAGCCTCACGATCCTGGCGACCGCCCTGGTCGATACCGGTAGTCGCATGGACCAGGTGATCTTCGAGGAATTCAAGGGCACGGGAAATATGGAATTACATCTCGACCGGTCGCTCGTGGAGAAACGGCTCTATCCGGCGATTCACGTGCAGCAATCTGCCACCCGTCGGGAGGATTTGCTTTATCATCCGGATGAATGGGAGCGCGTGCAGTTGTTGCGCAAAACGATGGCGGCGCTGCCCCCGATCGAGGCGATGGAGAAGTTGATCGAAAATCTCGAGGCTACCAAAACCAACGCTGAACTTCTACTGAGCGGGTTGCGGTGATCGCGACTGACGCGCAACTCGCCGAGCTTCTGCCGTTGCTGCAAACGGTCGAACGCATCGCGCTCGATACCGAAGCGGACAGCCTCCATTGTTACCAGGAAAAGCTCTGCCTTCTGCAACTGAGTTTCGCCGGCGGCGATTACCTTGTCGATCCTTTGGCGAGTGCCGATCTTTCTTCTTTGTCAGCGGCGTTGCGGGACAAAGAGA
>DASYVG010000134.1:0-15759 GCA_035937255.1 Chthoniobacterales bacterium
CGTCGATTCGATCGATAGCTGGACCATCTGGCGGGTCGGGGTGCGCAACCGTCTGCAGACCAGGCGCGATGATCTAACGGTGAGCTGGATGGAGCTCGAAACGTATTTGGACGTCAACATCGACAATCCATTCGATCGCACGAACTACTCGAATCTATTCAATAAACTGCGCTTCACGCCCGTGCCGTGGGCCTCCCTTGTCATCAACTCACAGATCCCAGCTTTCGACAAAGGTTTCAGCGAGGTGAATACAAATCTGACCTTTCAGCCGGTTTCTAGAGTGCAGTTTAGCGTGGGGCATCGTTACCTGAACGAAAATCCTTTCTTTCCGAATAGCAGCTTGTTCGTGGTGGGTGGTTACTATCGGATCGACGACAACTGGGGCGTGAGTGTGCAGGAACAATACGAAGCGTCCACTCACGCGCTCGAGGAGCAGCGCTATTCGATTTATCGAGACCTCACGAGTTGGGTCGCGTCTCTGGGGGCGGTCGTACGCGACAACGGCGGTGTGAAGGAGTACGGTGTTCTCCTTACCTTCACCCTGAAGGCCTTTCCGAAATTCAACTTCGACCTGAATTTCGATCCCGCTGGCGCGAACAACGGCCAGTAGAATTGGCGCGACCTCGCGATTGCTTTTTCTTTGCTTTAGCAGTTCTTTGCCCACCTGCGCCCTCGCCTTGGCTTAACGGCGCGCTTTCTCATGGATCTTGCCATCATCGGTTCGGGTTACGTCGGGTTAGTGACAGGCGCGTGCTTTGCGGACGTCGGCCACAACGTGATCTGCGTGGATAACGATCCGCGCAAAGTGGAATCTCTGCAGGCCGGAAAGGTCCCGATTTACGAGCCCGGCTTGGAAGAGGTGATCCACCGCAACGTCTCCGCGAAGCGATTGCGCTTCACTGGCAGCATCAAAGACGGCGTCGAAAACGGGGAGGTCATCTTCATCGCCGTCCCTACCCCGCAGCAGCCGGACGGGAGCGTCGATCTCAGTTTCATCGAAAAGGTCGCGCGCGAAATCGCCGGTGTACTGACTGCGTATCGCGTAATCGTCGATAAAAGCACCGTGCCCGTGAAGACCGGTGAGAAAGTCGCGGAGTCGATCAAGCGCTACAACCGGCACGGAGCCAAGTTCGACGTCGTCAGTAATCCGGAATTTTTGCGTGAAGGCTGCGCCGTCGGGGACCTGATGAAGCCAGATCGCATTGTCATCGGCGCGCAGAGCGAGCATGCGATTGCTTTGATGAAGAAGGTCTACGAGCCATTCATGGCGCCCATTCTCGTAACCGACATTAACAGCGCGGAGCTGATCAAGCATGCGGCCAACTCGTTTCTCGCGCTCAAGATTTCATACATCAACGCCGTCTCCGCCATCTGTGAGGCGAGTGGCGCGGATGTCGAGAAGGTGGCGGACGGCATCGGCATGGATCGCCGTATTGGTCGCAATTTCCTCAACGCTGGCATCGGTTACGGCGGTTCCTGCTTCCCAAAAGACATCGCCGCGTTCATTACAATTAGCGAACAGCTCGGCGTTCCATTTCACCTGCTGAAAGAAGTGCAGCGGATCAACGCGGGACAAAAGGAACGGTTCCTCAAGAGGATCCGCGACACGCTTTGGGTTCTGCGTGAGAAGAAGATCGCCGTCTGGGGCCTCACCTTTAAGCCCGACACCGATGATATTCGTTCTTCGGTCGCGATCGATCTCGTGGCCGATATGCTGCGCGAAGGAGCGCATGTCGCGGTCTACGATCCGAAGGGGTCCGAGAAAGCTCGCGAAGTGCGCGAATTGGCCAGCGCGACGTTTGCAGCCTCTGCGATGGAAGCCGTGCAAGGCGCGGAAGCGCTCGTTGTCGCGACCGAGTGGAGTGAATTCGCAAACGTCGATCTCACGGCAGTCAAAGACGCCATGAACACTGCGATCGTCTTTGACGGCCGTAACCTTTTCGACCCGGCAACGATGAGGCAGGTCGGCTTTGAGTATCACTCGATCGGCCGGGAACGAGTCGCATCGCCCTAGCGCCGCGCCGAAAGAGCACGCCGCCATGGCGAACAGGTCCGCCAGAGAGGTCGCGTGCAAAGCGCTGGTCGCGTGGCGCCGCAACCGTGCCTTCGCCGACGCGATTTTGCATCAGGAGTTGCTCGAAACGCGTTTATCGCCTTCGGACCGCGGATTCGCGACCGAACTTTTCTACGGCGTGTTGCGCAATCTCACGCTTCTCGATTTCATCATCGGTGAGGTGCGCGACGGCTTGCTCGACGCCACCAGTCGCGATCTCCTGCGGCTCGGCCTTTACCAGATCTTTCGTTTAGCGACTCCGGCGCATGCGGCCGTTTTCGAGACAGTCGCGCTCGCGCAGCGGAGGAATCGCGCGGTCGTTAACGGAGTTTTGCGCGCAGCTATCCGGCGAAAAGACGAGGTGCAGCGATCCTTGGATCACCAACCTCTCGCGGTGCGCAAATCTCATCCGCCATTTCTGATCGAAAGATGGTCGCGCAATTTCGGCGAGACTGCCGCGCAAGCGCTTTGCGAATGGAACAACTTGCCACCGCCCATTTACGCCCGGGTGAATGAGTTGAAAACATCTCGAGCAGCATTCCTTTCGAAACAGGGAGACAACGCGCAGGAAGAGCGAACTCCTGGGTTTGTCCGGCTCTCGAATCTTCCAAGCGAAGCTCTCCAGCGTGGCGAATGTTATATCCAGGATCCGAGCACCGCGATGGCGTGTCAGCTACTCGCTCCGCAGCCCGGCGAACGAATTCTGGACGCTTGCGCGGCGCCCGGCGGAAAGACTGCTTTTCTCGCTGAGATGATGCAAAATCGCGGTCAGATCGTGGCTTGTGATCGTGACGCGCCACGCCTCACGACATTGCAGGCGAACGCCGCGCGGCTCGAGCTGGAGATTGTCGCGGCCGTGACGCAAGATTGGTCGCTGCCAGTTGATGTGACTAGCGGAAGTTCGCTGACACCCCCGTTCGATCGAATTCTCGTCGACGCACCGTGTAGTAACACCGGAGTTATGCGGCGCCGGGTCGATGTTCGGTGGCGGCTGACCGCGAGTGACTTCGATCGCACGCAGGCCGCACAACTGATGATCCTGCGCAACGTCATCCCACTCCTGAAGCCGGACGGAGTGCTCGTCTATAGCACTTGCAGCCTGGAGCCGGAGGAAAACGAGAAAGTTAGCGAAATCGTCACGACCGAACATCCGTTTCTGCATTTGGAGGAACAACGAGCGTTGCGACCCTTTCGAGACGCGATCGACGGCGCTTTCGCCGTGAAGTTCCGCCGCTGCTAGCAGGCGGAACGAACGATGCTCTGCATTTGCATCCGCAAGGGGCGGTGGAATCATTAACGCCTATGCACGATCCGCGCTTCGATAAACTGGCCAAGTTACTCGTAGAATATTCCACCAGATTGAAGCGGAACGAGACAGTGCTGATCGAAACCTTCGATGTCCCAGAGGAGATGACGGTCGCCCTTATCCGAGCTGCCAGAAACGTTGGTGCGATCCCATACGCGCAGCTGCAAAGCGGACGCGTAACCCGCGAATTGGCGCTCGAGGCGACCGAGCGTCAGCTCAATCTGAGCGCCATTCACGAGTTAGCGCGAATGAAAAAGATGAATGCGTATATCGCGGTCCGCGGCAGCAACAACATCACCGAGATGTCGGATGTCGCTCCCGAACAGATGAAGCTGGTGGCAAAGAAAATGCGGGCGGTGACCGACCAACGAGTGAAAAAAACGAAGTGGGTCGTCCTGCGTTGGCCTACTTCGTCGATGGCGCAGCTCGCCAGCATGAGCACCGAAGCGTTCGAGGACTTCTATTTCGACGTCTGCACGCTGGATTACCGCCGACTTCAACCCGGGATGAAAGCGCTCAAGGCTTTGATGGAAAAGACCGACAGGGTGGAAATCACCGGGCCCGGAACCGACCTCAGGTTCAGCATGAAGGGCATCGACGCGGTCATTTGCGGCGGGGACCGAAACATTCCAGATGGCGAAGTCTTCAGTTGCCCGGTGCGGGATTCAGTAGAGGGGCACGTGACTTTCAATGCACCGAGCATCTATCAGGGCACCGGATTCGATGGGATCCGCCTCGAATTCCGCGACGGCAAAATCGTGGAGGCGACGAGCAACGAAAGCGAAAAACTGAACAAGATTCTGAATTCAGATCCTGGAGCGCGCTACATCGGCGAGTTTTCGCTGGGCTTCAATCCGTACATTCTGGCGCCAATGCGGGACATTCTCTTCGACGAAAAGATCGCGGGCTCGTTCCATTTCACGCCCGGCCAAGCCTACGAAGAAGCGGATAACGGAAACCGCAGCCAGGTCCATTGGGACCTGGTTAACATCCAGCGGCCGGAATACGGCGGCGGTGAGGTGCGCTTTGATGGCAAAGTGATTCGGCGCAATGGCGAGTTCGTGTCCAAAGAGTTGCGTTCGCTCAACCGTGCGCATTTCGCGAAGCGGTAGGAGCATCGCGCGCGCTTACCGCCGAAGCTCTCTTTCGTACGCAAAACGAGGAGGCCGAAGCCTCCTCGCTCGCGACATTCTGACCGGAACGCCCTAGGCGCGCTTCGGACCGCCCGCTTGCGGATTGAGCTGCAGGGTGCCGATCTCTCCGTCGCCGCTGAGCTGCACGTTCGTAATCTCAAAGATCGGAGCGCCTTCGACGGCGCTGGGTCCGGTCCCCGGGAGTTGCACCGAAACATTCTTCGAAGTGGAATTCAGAACGATGGAAGCGATCTCGAAGGCCGGGGAAAATTCCACGGTCGCAATCTGGAAGGCAGCAGTTACCAGAACAGACGCTTGCCCCTGCTGCGAAGCGGTCAATTGGACGGGGGCATTCTCCGAACCGGAGACAAGCTGGAGCCCCGCGATGTTGAAGGCGGGCGAACTGATCAGCGCTGGCTTTTGCTGCAGAGAAGGTGTGAGACGAACCATCCCAATCGAAGAGCCGGCCGCTTGCACGGTGGCGATTTCGAATGTGACCTGAAGATTCATTGCCGGCTGCGGATGCTGAGTCGGCGAGAGACGCATCGTTACGATCTTCGAAGTCGGTTTCAACACCAGCGCGCCCATCTTGAACGTGGGGGTAAGTTGCAGCGAAGCGATCTCGAAAGAGAAGGTGAGTTGCACCGAAGTGTGCATCGTGCCCTGGGTTGGAGGCATCGCCGGTTGTGGCATTCCACTGGGCGATGGCGGACCTGTTCGAATGACGGGGGCGGGGGAAGGCGGAGTCGGTTGGGACATGATGGCTGGTGTTATTGGCTGAGCTATTGGTTCGGTTGTTGTGACAGGCGCTGTGTAGGATGAAGATGGTTCGGAAAGCTCGCGTAGAGCTCCCAGCGCTCCGAGTCCGGCAAAAACGGCCGCCGCCCCGAATTCGGGAACTTCGGAGGAAGCCGCGGGTGCTTCAGGTTCAACGATCTCTTCTTCGAACGTTTCACCTGCAGACACAGGAGTAAGGTAAGGAATTGGCTGGCCCTGGCCGATCGGCTCCTCCTCAAACTCCCCGGGAACGGCGGAGTCTTCGCCTGCGAGCACTCCGCTACCAGAAGCAGCCGCGACTTCATCGACTTGAGCGGCATCGCTCGCCGGAAACTCGAAATCGACTGAGTCTTCTTCTTCCAAGACGGTGGCAGACACTTCATCGCCTTCCGCCTTCTGCAGCGAGTGCGTTTCGATCTCCGATTCAAATTCTTCGGGCTCGGGAGCTGGTTCGAAAGGATCTGGCACCGGATCTACCGCGGCGGTCGAGCCTGTTTCCGAGAAGTCCTCCCATCCACGCTCCGGCATGAAAGAAACGAGTGCGCCGGTTTCGGAGGGAGCTTCGATTGGCTCCAAGCCGATTGCAGTCGCAAAGATTTCGGGGGTGCCTGCCGCGAAAGTTTCAGCAGATGCGTGAACTGGTTCGCTGAAGTGTTCGTCGTGGAGAACCGGTTCACCCACTCCTTCGGCGAGTGGCGCGAACCCGACAGCCTCGGCGGTGTCGAAACGATCATCGGAAAGTGAGTCAGACTGGGACGCGGGTTGGAATTCAGGTTGAGACTCTTCCGTGTCCGCCGGCATTGCAGAGATTCCATTTCGAGGTTTGCCAAGAGGCACTGCGGCGCGGCGCAGCGACGGTTCTGACGCCTTTAGACGTAGCGAAACCTGCGGAGGGCCGCCCGCCATCCGGCTTGAAGTAGCTTGTTGCTTCGCCGTGAAGCCTGTTGCTTCAGCCAAGACTGGTCCGGCGACCGAAGACGTGCGCGAATAAACAGGGCCTTCGGAAAAGCGGCGACGAATTTCAGGCAGCATCACCCAACCGAGCAGCAGAACTCCCGCCAGCAATAAACCGACGACCAGCAAAGTCCGGCCCATTCCGGATCGCTCGATTCTGTCGCCCACGGTCGGCTTTGACCATTCACTCACAGTCGCAGGCGCGAGCACGGTTGAGGCGTTCGCGGAAGTGGAGGTCGCTGCGCTCGCAACAGCCAAATCTTTCGCGGATTGTTGCGGCGGATTCGCCGAGATGGGCTGCGCCACGGCAGGGGAAGCTGTCGAAGCGACCGGTGTTTCTACCTTCGTAATCAGAGATGTGGCTGGTGCAGACGAACCTTGATTTGCGCGGCTCGTTTGCGCGGCGGAAGCAGGCACATTGCTCGCATTTGTCGTGGTCCCTTCAATTCCGGCAGCCGCTGGAGCGGACGGTGGAGGCTGAGCCGCCGCGGCCTCGCGACTCTGTTTGCTTTCATTCCTCGCCACAACCGCAGCGCCAGGGATGGGACTCGGCTCGATGGCTGGCGTTGCCTCAGCTGGCGGTGGCGATTGCGCTGCGTCCGCGAGCGCCGATTCGCCCGGTGCTCCGACCCCCGGATTACGGATCCACCCGACATCGTAAAACGGATCAGCGAAGACGAGATTCAGCGCCGGTGAATAAATTTTCCGCGCGGAAGTCACCCAGTCATTGGCCTTCGCCGGATTGTCATGTTTGAACTCCCAGGCGGCCTGCGCGTAGTAGAGCGCCGGCGTGTCGCCGGTGAACTGGAACTGCTCCATCATTTTCTGCGCACGGCTGTCTTTGCCTTCGAGCAGAAACGTCAGGAAAATTTTGTATTTGATCAGCTGCGCCGCTTGATCCTTGTCCCCTCCCGAGGTCACGCTGAAGAGCGACTCGAAGCGATCCCGGGCTTTGCCGTATTCCTTTTTCTTGAAAGGGATTAACGCTGAGTTGTATTCTGCCTCTCGGAATTTCGGGTCGAGCTTCAACGCCTCTTTGAAGGCTGCCTCGGCGCCATCATAATCCTTTTGTTCTAGCAAAATGGCGCCTCGGAGATTGACGGTGGCGGCCTGGCTAGGAATCGCCGCATCTGCTTCGTCCACCAGCTTGCGCGCAGCCGTGAAATCGCGCTGCTGGAAGGCCTGCTGCGCTTGCTCAAACTTCGCCTTAGAATATTCCTTGGCGTTGGCTGCCTTGTCAGCGGCCGAGGTTAATTCCAGGGCCGCCCGGGTCTGTCCCGCCACTTTTTGCAACCAGCCTACTTCGTAGAGCGATTCGGCAAACAGCTTGTTCAGCTGGGGCGAAAACTTCTTTTCCGCCGCAGCCAGAATATCCTTCGCCTCTTTTTCGTTCTTGTGCTGAAACGCGACCGCCGCGGCCGCGTACTGCGCGGCTGGTGTGTCCGGCGACAACTCGAACTTGGCGAGAATCGAATCGACCATGTTCTCTTTGCCTTCGAGCAAGTGAGTCAGGAGAATCTTGTACTGGATCAGCTGGGCTGCATCGCCCTGCAGCTCCGAGGCATTGCCAGTGAGGAGTCCTTGAAAACGAGTCCGCGCCTCCGCCCAATTTTTTCGGAGGAAGGGAATCTCCGCGAGGTTGAAGCGCGCATTCCAGAATTTCGGATCGACCGCGAGCGCCTTCTGCAAAGCCGCTTCCGCTTTGTCGTATTCCCCCTGCCGCATCAGAATTACCCCGCGCAGATTTTGCGACTCGGCCAGATCGGGCTGTCGCGCGTCGATCGCATCGAGCTCCTTCAGCGACTGCGGGAAATCATTCGCGTCGAATTCGCGGAATGCTTTATCGTACATCGCCTCGAGTTCCGCCTTCGACGGCGCGACGTTACTCGCCGCGAACGAGCTCAAAACAAGCACCGCAAGCGTCGCGAATTTACGAATGTTCATGCTCGTTGATAAAACCTTTACGATGCAAACGTGACAAGACTATTCTTGAACCTGTCCCTCGCAAGTTTCGGTTTCGCAGTCTCGGCGCTGCCACCTCCTCCTCCTTCGCTCTCGATCGGAATTTGGCGGATCGTTTTGGCGTCCTTTTGCATCGCATATGCTCCGCTGGCCTGATTGGGAATCAACCGTCCGTGTGAACCTCTGCTTCATCATTCGGGAGCGGGAGTTGCTCCTCATTCGTAAGAAACGGGGCCTCGGCGCCGGGAAAGTGAACGGGCCGGGCGGCAAAGTTGAGCCGGGCGAAACCGCACTGGAATCCACTGTGCGCGAGGTGTTCGAAGAGCTCTGCGTCACTCCGTTACATCCGGAAAGGATCGGCCAACTCTATTTCGAGTTCCGCGATGGTTGCCGGCTGCACTGCGAAGTGTTTGTCGCGGAGCGGTTCTCCGGCGAACCACAGGAAACGGAGGAAGCTGTTCCGCTCTGGACGCGTTTTGACGCAATCCCGTACGACGAAATGTGGGAAGACGATCGTTACTGGTTGCCGTTCGTGATCGCGCGCCAGCCGTTTCGTGCCTGCTTCCGCTTTGATGGTGATCGGTTGTTGGAAAGACGTGTGGAAGCGTTCGAGACGGCGTCGATTCGTTAGGCAAGCCGTCGCGTGACATTGCGGTTAGCGATGATCCTTAAGCCTTCCAGGGTGAGATCGGCGTGCACAGCTTCGATTTCGGGCAGGCGTGCGGCGACCAGCTTGGCGTAACCGCCGGTCGCGACAATTCTAACCTGGCCTCTCGGAAACGCCTCGGCCGTGATGCGCGCCAGAATTTCACGCACGAGTCCGCGATATCCGAAAATGGCGCCCGCCATCATCGCGGCGCGCGTCGATTTCCCGACCGCAGTCTCCGGTTCGCGCAAGGAAAGCCGCGGCAGAAGCGCGGTGCGTTGATAAAGAAATTTCGTCATCGATTCGAGGCCGGGCGAGATCACGCCGCCGATGTATTCGCGACTGGCCGAGACTACGTCGAACGTCACCGCCGTGCCAAAATCGACCACAATCGCGGGACATCCGTAAAGCTCCGCGACCGCCGCTGCGTTCGCGAGTCGATCGGCCCCAATGGTGCGCGGCTGCGGGTAATCGATGCCCACCCCGAGATCAAGCTTGGGCGTTAGGAAGAGCGCCGGCTGATCCGCAGCGGCTTGCCGGATAATCGCGTTCTTCGCCGGGACGACCGAGCAGGCAACAATCTGGGGCGAGCGCCGACGCCGCAGCAGCGCGGTGACTGTTTGCCTGGAGAGCTTCTTCGTTGGAATCCGCAGCGCGCGTCCCACGCGGTTCTGTGTGCTGAACGCGATCTTTGTGAACGAATTGCTGATGTCGATCAGCAGATAGTCCGTCGTTCGATACGAAAGCGCGCGGGACATCGACAGCAATGATTCAAATCAGCGGCTACAGGTTGCGAACAGCCACGTCAAGCCTTGCGGCACTCACGCGGCCCGCGTACGATCGGCCGTGCGCAACCTTATTCAGCGACCGAGGCGCCTCCGAACCTCCGCAGGACTGCGCAATCTCGTGCGCGAAACGACGTTAACGGCGCACGATTTTATTCTTCCCCTCTTCGTCAGCGAGAAGGTGAAGAGCCGTCGCAACATCGCCAGCATGCCCGGCGTCTCGCAACTCGCTCTCGTAGATTTGCCTGAAGAAGCCCGCCAGGCGCAGGCGCTCGGTCTGCAGGCGATCCTTCTCTTTGGAATTCCCAGACACAAAGATGAACAGGCCAGCGGTGCTTATGATGACGACGGGATCGTGCAGGAAGCGATTCGTGCCATCAAAGCTGCTTGTCCCGATCTCGTCGTCGTCACCGACGTTTGTCTTTGCGAATACATGAGTCACGGACACTGCGGCGTGACCCGGAGGGATGGGAACCACTTTCATGTGTTGAACGACGAATCGGTCGAGCTTCTCGCAAAGACCGCTTTATCTCATGCCGCCGCCGGCGCTGATTTAGTGGCACCGAGCGACATGATGGATGGCCGCATCGGCGCAATCCGGCAGACGCTCGACGCTAATGGATTTAAACAAACCGGCATCATCAGCTACGCGGCCAAGTTCGCTTCCGCCTTCTACGGGCCTTTTCGAGAAGCGGCGGAAAGCCCGCCGCAATTTGGCGACCGCCGCACCTACCAGATGGATTCGGCCAATGCGATGGAAGCGTTACGAGAAACCGCGCTCGATGTGGAAGAAGGCGCGGACATCATCATGGTGAAACCGGCGCTGCCTTATCTGGACATCCTCTGGCGTGTGCGTGAGCGCTTCGAGAAACCAACCGCCGTCTACCACGTAAGCGGAGAATACGCGATGATCAAAGCGGCCGCGGAAAAAGGGATCTTTGAGGAACGAGTCGCGGTGCTGGAGATTATGACTTCCCTGAAACGCGCAGGCGCCGATTTTATTGTGACCTACTGGGCTCGGGAGCTCGCAAAATGGCTGAGCTCGTAAGGCGAAGCCGGTCAGAAACCGCCGCGCACCTTACCTTAAAACGCGCCGCCGCGCTCTGGGCGCAGGGCCAGGGGTATTCCATTTGCACGGCGGAAGTCAGTTTGCCCAATTGTCGCTATCGCGCCGATGTGGCGGCTTATCGGCCGGCCAAAAAAGACACCGGCGTCACTGCCATCTTCGAGTGCAAACAGGCGTGGCCGGATTTGAAGCGCGATAATTGTTACACGCCTGCGACCCGCGAACGTCTGCAAACCGTGACGAAGCGACGGCAGATTTTGGAGCGTGCGTTGCGAGTACATTATCCCACGCTGCGCACGGGAGACTCACTTTTCCCGGAATGGGAGGGGCACGACTTTTCCGCGATTAAGCACCGTCGCTACACGCAGGTGATGCGCGAACTGGGAGCGCTTTCGAGGCACTTGCACAGTGGGACCAAATTCGAGCGCTTGCTACGTTATCGCTGCGCCAATCTTCTTTTTCTCGTCCTGCCTAACGAGTTGTTTCGTGAAGCCGAAGCGCCGCTCGGCTGGGGTGTGCTTCTCGCGCACGAGAACTCCCTGCATCTCGCACGCAAACCGACCTGGCAAGATAGTCCGCCGGAGTTGCGGCTTCGTTTTCTGGAACGTATCGCCGCCTGCGCGAACCAGCATGCGAATCGAATCCTGGGTATCACCTACGAAGACGTGGCGGAGGAGAAGAAGCACGCGGCTGCAAGCGGTTGCTAGTCAACTCGCGGGCAACGTTTCTTTGCGCACCAACAAGTTATGGCCAGTCATTTCCGCCGGTTGCGGGAGGTTCAGCAGAAACAACAAGGTTGGCGCGACGTCCGCCAGAATGCCGTCGCGGAGAATGAATTGCGCCGCGTCGCTCGCGACATAGATCAAATGCACGAAATTGGTCGTATGCGCGGTGTTCGGTGAACCATCCGCGTTGCGCATTTGCTCGCAGTTGCCGTGGTCGGCGGTGATCAGACACTTCCCGCCCACTGAGAGAAGCTCGGGCACGAGACGAGCGACGCATCTGTCGATCGTTGCGACCGCCTTGATGCCGGCAGCGACGACACCGGTATGACCGACCATATCGGGATTCGCAAAATTCAGGATGATCAGGTCGTAATTTGCAAGCCGCGCCAGCACTTCGTCCGTGACCTGCTCTGCGCTCATCTCCGGCTGCAAATCGTAAGTGGCAACTTTCGGCGACGGCACAATTTTTCGGTCCTCGCCTGAATACGCTCGCTCGACTCCGCCGTTGAAAAAGTAGGTGACATGCGGGTACTTCTCCGTTTCTGCGATTCGGAGTTGTTTCTTGCCCGCAGCGCTCACCACCTCTCCCAAAATTTGTGTCAGCTCTTCAGGGGAAAAAATGGAAGGAGATGGATAGGTCACATCATATTGCGTAAGCGTGATGTAATTTACGCGCGGATGAACTTTTCTGTCGAAGCCTTCGAAATTGTGGAGCAGAAAGGCCTGTGAAAGCTGCCGCGCCCGATCCGCTCTGAAATTGCAGAAGAGCACCGTATCCCCGTCACGCACGCGTTGTTCTCCGGCGTCGGCGAAAATAAGTGGCGGCATGAATTCATCGGTTTCGCCACGAGCATAATGGGCGCGCACGGCCTGCCCAGGCGGCTGATCGCAAACTTCTCCGCGGCCACACACAATGGCGTCCCATGCTTTTTCGGTCCGATCCCAACGGCGATCCCGATCCATCGCGAAATAGCGCCCGACAACGGTCGCAATGTATGCGCCGCTCGTCTCGAGTTGGCTGCTGCAAGTTGTGAGAAGATCCGCGCCGGACGTCGGCGATGCATCACGTCCATCGGTAAACGCGTGCACCATCATATCGGTCACCCCGGCAGCCTTCGCCGCCGCGGCCAGCGCGACAACGTGCGAAAGGTGACTATGGACGCCGCCATCCGAGATCAATCCAAGCAAGTGGAGGCGGTGACCACGCGCGCCAGAGAATGCCTGTTGCGCGACCTCATTGCGCGCGAGATCCCCCTCCGCGATCGCCTTGTTGATCCGGGTCAAGTCCTGATACACGACGCGGCCCGCACCGAGATTTAGGTGGCCGACTTCCGAATTGCCCATTTGTCCGGCCGGTAATCCGACATCAACTCCGCTCGCGCTCAGATGGCTTCTGGGATAATCGCGATAGAGACGATCATGAAACGGAGTTCGGGCCAGCAGCGTGGCATCACCGTTTTCTTCGCGGGCCGGTGGACCGCCGGGATTAATCCCCCAGCCATCTCGAATCATAAGAATCACCGGCGCGGGCATGATCGCGCACTCTGACGACGTTCCACGGCGGGCACAAGCCGTTCTTTCGTTGACAACCAGAGATGCGCGTTCTCACATCGTCACGTGAAGAGGCGCAATCAGTTACTCGCGCTTTTTTGCCTCGTCGCGTTTGCCGGATTCGGTGTTTTTTATTTCAGATACTGGGTCGTCCAAAAGCCGTTCGGCATCATTCTCTTCATCGGGGAAGGTCTCACCCCAGGACGGATCGCTGTCACACGCATGTTCGCGGCGGGTGCGGAAACCCGGCTCGCGATCGACGACCTGCCGCATGTCGCTCTCCTCTCAAATCACTCGCGCGATTTTGCGACACCCGATCAAGCAGCGGCCGCTTCGGCGATCGCTACCGGTCAACGAGGAAATAATCGCGCCCTCAGTGTGAACGCCGATGGAAAAGCTCTCGAAACACTGATCGAACGGGCGCGGAAAGCAGGGCGAGCGACCGGTCTCGTGACAGACTCGCGCTTGGCGGATCCCACCTCAGCTGCATTCTACGCTCACGCGGTTCCCCCGTTTAATCCGGCCGAGGCTGCGCGCGTGCTGCTCGATGATGAACAAGTCGATCTCGCGCTCGGCGGAGGCGGCGCCGATTTTCTGCCACAGGATAAAAATGGACGTCGGCGGGACCAGCGCGATTTGCAGCTGGAAGCTCGTCGCAAAGGCTTCGATGTCGTTCGGAACCGAGCTGAATTGGAAGCGATCCCGGGATGGCGAAAACCGCGAGTTCTGGGAGTTTTCGCAAATGAAGAACTTGCGTCGGGAGATTCAGTGCACGCCCGCGGCGACCAGCCCTCCTTGCGCGATATGGTGCGCCGCGCGATCGAGCTTCTGCAATTCAATCGGAATGGCTACCTACTGGTAGTCGACGCTGGACTGATGCGGAAAGCGGCGCAGGAAAATAATGCCGAGCGCACGCTGACCGAAACGATCGAACTCGACCGTGCTGTCGCGGTGGCACGCCGCTACGCGGGACAAAACGCTTCCATTATCGTATGCGGTGATGTTGGCATTGGGGGTTTGCATCTGAATGGCGCGCCCTTCTTAAGGGACAGCGGCGTTGCGTTGCTCGGCATGAACGCGACCGGGAATCCCTGGTTCACTTGGGCGTCGGGACCGAATGGCAAGAAGACCACGGCCGTGGCATCAGAGGGCAATTTGCCGACGGGTCAGGATCCCGCTTCCCATGAGGAGAGCACAACATCACAGGAGCCGGCGGCCTTGTATGCCGCGCCTGCCCTGCCCACAGCGGAAGATGTAGTGGGATTCGCGGTCGGACCTCGCACCGAGACGTTGCACGGGTCGATGGATCTCACGGCCATCCACCGCTTGATCAGTGACTCTTTCTAATCTGCGTCGTTTCGCAGTTCGACTGGTTGAGAATCAGACAGCACGAACTCAGAAGCGCAGGCGATTAGCGATACTAGTTAGGGGCTCGTGGGAACGAGTTGCGGGATGAACGTGAAGGGAGGCGGAAGGGGCAAGTTCGGCGGCGGGCCCTCGGACGGAGGGGCCTCTTCCGGACCTTCGGCGGGAATGTCTTTCACATCTTTCGCTTCCAGAGCGCCCTTCTCTTCCAGCCCTGTGCCCGCATCCTTGTCTTCTCCCGATCCCTGCCGTCCCACGACATTCCCATTTGCCGCCAGCAATGTATTCGCATTGTTCGGGCCGAACGCTGCAATTTCCGCTATCGTGAATGCGCCTTCTCCGGCTGCGGCAGGAGTCCAGCGCAGAATTACATAACGTCCCGAGGTCGTCGGAAAATCGACGGCGCCGTATTCCTGATTAGCGTTCTGCGCGATTGAGCCAACCGGTGTCAGAGCCGTAAATGCATTTTCACTTATCGTGAGCTGCTCCGGCAGCGCGCGCTCGGTCGTGCCGGGTAACGACTGCAGGACGTAAAAGTCAAGCTTTCCTGGTCGAGCGGAGTAGGCTGCCGCCAATCGATGCAAGGGCGCGACTTTACCTAGATCCAAGATCGCCAAGGGCGCGTGATCGTCGGGACCGAAGCTGTAGGTTGTCGCGATTTGATCGTCGATCATGCGATTCGCTTCACCGATCGCGGGCCCCGAGCTGACATAAAGCGCCCGCGCCTTGCTGTGCAGGTCCGCGGCACTATAGCCAACGAAGCCAAAGCTGGTCGACTCGCTCGTGATCCGCGCGTGCCGCGGCGCCGCAACTTCGGCAATACTCGGAACCGCATATACGCCTAGACCGGTCAATTGTCCGGGCCCAGCGAGGTCGAAAGTTAACGAGACGTATTTCGCTTCAACCGGACCGATCTTCGCGGTGACAGTTCCCGAGGAAATCTCTTCCGCCGGCAGCTTATGCCACTGCGGATTAGTCGGCGGCAGTTTCGCGTTTGAAGAAGCCACCGAAATCGTTCCCTTTGCACCAGTCAGGCGGAAGGATATTGCCTCGACATTTTCAATCCTGGGCAGTGACAGCGTGAGAGTCGTCACACCAGACGGCAGAGTGCAAACAGCTGTCGGATCACTCGTAAGCAAGGCAGCGAATCGCTGGCTGTCTGCGGAAGAATCCATCGGGCGTTCCGATTCGATCTTCGCGCCCAGATGGAGTCGGGCGAGATTTTGCGGATAGGCCGAAGCAGTCTCCGCCGTGAGCGAAGGAACTCTCCGAAGAGTGGCGTCAGCAGCGAAAGCCGACGGCGTCATCGGAATCAAAGCCACGACGGAAACTGCCAAAAATGAAAGGGTTGAACGTGGCATCTTTATAATTTCCATATCTACAAAAAATGATGCTAGGAGATCGCCCAATCGTTTGCAACCATAATCTGTGCGGCA
>DASYVG010000135.1:0-3185 GCA_035937255.1 Chthoniobacterales bacterium
CGCAGCGCACTCATGCTGCGCTACCTCGATGAAATGGATTACGCCGCCATCGAAAAAATGCTCGGTCTTTCCAATGGCGCGTTACGCGGAATTCTCGGTCGCGCACTGGCGGCAATGCGCAAACAGCTGAAACCGGCGCTCGCGGCGATGCATTAATCTTATGGCAACGATTCACGACCAGATCGACGAACTCCTCGCCGCCGACGTTCACGCTCAACTCAGTCCGGCGGAGCAGCAGGAGTTGCACTCACATCTGCTGGAGTGCTCTGACTGCCGGCAACTCCATAAAGAAGGACAAATCATGAACCGCATGCTCGAAGATACTTTTAGCGAGGCCAAACCCGATCTCTCGTTCGAACAACGCATGCTCTCACGTTTTCGCGCACGGGTACCGGATCGCGGCCCGGGTCTGCTGCGTTTCGTCATGACTGCGATGCGGTCGCGCGCGACGCAGATTGCGGCCATCGCCGCGCTGCTCCTCACGCTCACGGAAATGGGACGAATGATTACGCACGAACAGAGCCCGCCGCGCGCATGGTCGAACCAGTCGAGAAACGAATTTGAAGAACTGGGTGCCGCTAAGGTTGCGCGGCAGCCGGCTTCTTTGGAGAAGCGCGAACGGGACCAGGCCGCTCAGGCCAGGGGCGACTTGCGCGCGAAATTTTCCGATCGCCTCTCCGGGCCAACGAGCGCCGCTGCCGGGCCGACTCAGCCGGTACCCGAATCTCCTGCCGACGCCAAAAGCAAGGACGCCGCACTACAGAGCGTGACGGCATCCGCCCCCGATAAGAATGAGCGGGTCATCGTTACAGGTTCCAACATCTCGACCGCGGAAGAAGTGGGACCCAATCCGTCCGGCGGGCCGGCAGCTGACAATCGGAAACTCGTGCGCAACGCCACGGTGGAATTGGAGATCCGCAGCTTCGACGAGTCGGTGCAACGGATCGGTGCATTTGCGACGGAAGATCGCGGTTATATCGCAACGAGCAGTTCGGAGAAGCAGGCGAACGGAAAGCTCCGCGGGCAAATTGTCGTGAAAGTTCTGCCGGACAATCTTGATCGATTTCTCCAGAAACTGCGTGGCTTGGGCGAGCTGAAGAATCAGACACTCGGCACGGAAGATGTGACGAAGGCGTATTTCGACACTGATTCGCGGTTGAAGAACGCGCGCGCGATGGAGCAGCGGCTAATCGAAATCCTCAAGAAAAAGAGCGAAGACATCAATGACCTGCTGCAGGTCGAGAAGGAACTCGGCCGCGTCCGCGAACAGATCGAACAGATGCAAGGCGAGCTGAAATTCATGGATGCGCAGGTGCAGTTCGCGACCGTCACGATCGCGCTGGCGGAGAAAGATATGAATGTGCCGGCGGCGTTTCTCTTAAAAGAACGCGCGCAGCTCGCGCTCTATACCGCGGAAGTCGAGAAGATTTACAACGAGATCAAAGCGTTGGCGTCACCGAAAGTGCAGATTACGAACGCGCAGCTCGATCTCGACAATGCTGGTCGCGTTTCGGCGCGGATCAGCGTCTTAATCGCACCGGAAGAGAGCGAGGGCGTGATCGCACGTGTTAAGGCGATGGGGCGGGTCGAGAACTTCGAGGTCCAGACGGAACGCGTTGCACAAGGCGGCACCGGCATGTCGGAGAATGCGAAAACGGAGCGCGATAAAGTGGAGTTGAATGTCACGCTTTCACGCGACGAACAGGAGCAGGCCGTGCAGCAAACGACCCTGCGCATTCGCACGGCGGAAGTGAACGACCGAACAAAGCAGCTCCGGGATGTCGCGCACAAACAAGGCGGACGCATCCGGAGCTCTTCATTTTCCCGGGATCCGAATGGTCGCGAATACGCCAACGTTTCGCTGCGCGTCCCGATGAAGAATTACGGCGCGTTGATGGAATCACTCGGCACGCTGGGAAAGCTCGAGAACGTGACGGTACAACGCCAGGATCGTCCCGACGCGCAGATCGACGAAGCGAGTGCGCCGGCGGACGTTTCCGTCCAAATCTACAGCCAGGGAAATATTGTCTCGGAGGAGACCGGCATCTTCGCGACGTTGCGTCGAACCATCGCGCAAGGAGCCTCTGCGTTGATGTGGAGCGCGCGCATGATCGGCGTGGCGCTGGCGTTCGTCATGCCGTGGGCGATCTCACTCGCGCTCGTGGTGTGGGTCGCCCGGATCGTGAAGCGGGCACGGGCGCAGAAGAAACGCACGGACGCTTAGTCTCTCGACCAGATCTCGGTGACAACAATCCCGCCCAGGAAGCTCGCTCGTTCGTCCGGCCGGAAGCCGTGAATGCGCAGGGCGGTTGCCGGATCAATCAGGCGCGTGGCCCGAATCCGGGCGACCGAACGAAAAAATGCATACATCGTCGCGACGAGCGCGCACCCCACAATTCTCGCAAATCCACTCGCAGGAATCTGGAAGTCGGCTACGAGCCATTGGCTGTCCGAGCTCGACATGGCGGCGAGTTTGCCGATTACGACCGGCAGCGCGACGGCGTTGAAACAATCCAGCAAGAAGTTTGTGACGATCAGGTCGTACCTGACGGAGCCTGGCTCCCACCGAACGACGTCGGCGCAGATGAAATTCACGTTTACGAGCGCGCTTGGATTCCCGCGCAGCAGGCGCTTGCGGGCGATTTTCAACATCCGCTTGCTTGCGTCCACGCAGTCTACTTTCGCGCCGGGAAACCACTGCACAAACTCTGTCAGAAAACGTCCATCCCCTTCTCCGACGATCAACGCGCGTTGCGGGCTACGGAGGTTTCGCAGCAGTCCAGTTCGCGCGCGTTGCAGAGTTTGACCGAACACGATCCACTCCAGCCCTCGGTAGGCTGGCGCGATGGAATCGAAACTCACGCGACGACGCTCCAGAGCAGCGGGAAAACCGGCGTCAGCAAAACCAGATCCGCGACCGCCACTCGTTCATCGCGACGGAACCGAGCGCGCTCTGCATGCAACCCACCGAGAAGGAGGGCACTGACCGCAACGCAACCAAACACCGATGCCGCTTCCGCGGCCCAGCTGACAATTGCGAATCAAAACGCTGCGATTACAAGCGCGAGGGACCGAATCCGTTTTTCCGTCAACGGATAATGAGTTGCGATCGACCACTTACCTTGCGCCGTATCGAGTCGCCGTTCCCAGACAGCGATGCTGATGCAGTTCAGCGAGCAAACGGC
>DASYVG010000136.1:0-5786 GCA_035937255.1 Chthoniobacterales bacterium
GGCCAAGAACCGCAATTAGGCGTGGCTCTTCTCCAGCCGTAGGACCGCCTTTGTCTGTCCGTTCTGCTAGAGTGACGGGTGAAGCAGAGCGTTCGAAGGCCAACTCCGCTGAGACCGAACGCCCTCCTCCGCATTGCGTCGTCGTCACGAGACGCATGGGAGTGCGTAGTGCGACCGTGGTTCGAGGGTGCTCTGCCCGCGACCTGGAAAGAGCCGTTGCCGTCGCTCGTGGTCGTGCCGACACGCAGTCATGCCCTCGCGTTGAAAGCACGTTTGCTCCGGGATGCGCGCTCGCATCTCGGACTGCGCTTTGTCACGCCGACGGCGCTGCGGGAAATCTTCGCCGCGGCTCGTGGCCAGCAGCTGCCCTGGCGCGAACACCTGCGTCTTTTGCTGGCAGTGTCCGCCGAAGAGATTCTGCGCAAGGCCAAGAACCTGTCCGGCGAGGGAGATCTCAATGTCGATGATCTGGCGGCGAAAGCCGTCGTCCGTGCGCCCGATCATTTGCTTCGGACCCTCGATCGACTGGCGACGGCGGGGTGGGATTTCGAGGACCTCCAGCTGCCGTCGTTCCAACCACTCGTTAGGCGCTTTCTCGAGCACCTTGACGCCTGCGACTTCGATCTCGTCGCGCGAATCGATCGTGACGCGGCTGCGCAGACGAACGGTCGTCTCCCGCTTTTTTCGAACCTGCTGATCACCGGCTTTGATGCGGCGCATTGGCCGTACTGGTTCCTGCTTCGCGCTGCCGTCTCCGCCGCTAGTGCTGCCACTGTTGTCCTGGAGCATCCGCGCGGCGATCTCACGAATGCCGACGCGTGCTGGATTGGGTCCTGGGAGGAAATGCTGGGCGAGGCGGCGCCTGTTTTTTATGCGCCTAATGAGTCGATCGCGACCGACAGTCTCTTTAGCGAGGCGGAGATGCGTGCTGCGAGACTGCCCGCCCCTGCCCGCCACTTTGTTGTCGGTGCCGACACAACGGAACAGGCCAATGCCGTCGGGCTCCTATGTCTTCGCTTTCTTGCAGAGAAATCCTGCACGCGCCTCGCAGTGGTCGTCCCCGCGGTCGGATCGCTTACCCGTCTTATCGCGGGCGCGCTTGCAACACTTCAGATCCCGCACAACGACGGCTTCGGACATCCGGTGCCGGGCCTTTTCGAATCCGCTGAATGGCGTGCGTGGTTGCAGCTCCAGCATAGCCCGCGCGTCAAATCGTTGCTCAAATTCTTAAGCGCCCTACCTCATCGCGAAGAAATCTTCCCCTCCCTGTCTCTGACAACACTCGACCGTACCATCCGCTCCGCCCTCGCTGAGATCCTGATCGATGACCTCGATGTCCTCCTGCAATTCTGCGCCGCGGATTCTGATGGCAGGAAACAAGAAATCGCAACAGCGCTTCGCTCCGTTCTGTTCCTTCCCACGCGCGCGACTATGCCGGAATTCCTTGAGGCAACGAGGCACGCGTTCACGGAGCTCGGATGGGCGCAGCATGGCGCGGAATTGCTCCAGCATGCGGGCGCTTGGACGACGGCCGTCGGCGTCGACTTCTCGCGCACATTGTTTCTGCGCTGGCTGGAAGAAATTTCCTCGAGCTTCGGTGCGGCACGCGCCCCGCTGGGCGATCATCCTTATGCGCGCGTGCAGCTTCTGACCATCGCACAAGCACAGGGCCAGGAATGGTCGCACGTTATTTTTGCGGGATTAAACGAAGGCTCATGGCCGCCGGCGGAGGCGGGCGAATTCGCCCGCGACCAGGAGATTGAAACGTTCAACCGCGGCATCCAGCACCTGAATCGCCGTGCTGAGCGGCAAGGTCGCCAGGGCGAAGGCCACACGAGCGTGCGCGACAATCATTCGCTCTATCTCGGCCCGGCGGAGAGACGCCAAATCGCCCTGCGGCAATTCGAAAGTTTGGTCGACTCCGCGACAGATGGAGTCGCGCTCGGCGCGAGTCTTGTGCAGGAATCAGCACCGGAACGCTTGTGGAATCCGAGCGAACTCTTCACGCGTCATTATCAGCAGACTCATCGCCAGCGGCTCACTCAAGCCGCCATGAGCAGCTTGCAAAGGGCGACAAAGGGTTGGCTCGACGAAGCGCGTAGCCTAACGAAGAAAAACGACCAGTTATCGGTCAGTGTCGGACAGGTGCGCCTCGCTTACGATGAGCGCCGCGACCCCTCCGCAGTTGGTGGTGAATACGATTTCGCCTTCCGATCGCAACCAAACAGCATTCCCATTTTAAGCGTAAGCGAATTCGAGAAACTGCTCTCCTCACCCGCGCTCGTTTGGATGAAAAAGTATCTCGGCGTCGCGGCCGTGGACGAAAGTGCAGATCTCTGGGCAACTTCCACCGGGAAATGGATTCACGACTGGCTCGCCCGTATCGCTGGCGGCCCAGAGAAAATCTTCGCGCGTTTGCCGGACGCATCCGAAATCGATGGACGCATTTGCGCCGCGGCGGAACAGAAACAAGCGGAGGTCACGCGTCTTTGCCAGGCAGGCGGCAAGCCGTTGCCCGATTGGTGGAAATCGGGCTGGCGAAATGCGCTTTTCCTCGCGCGCTCGCTCGGCGAGAAACTGGCGACCGCGGAGGGCTGGCCCTGGATGGCCGCGGAATGGAAGATCGACGACGATCTACCGGTTGATGTCGCTGATGACGTGACGCTATCGTTTCGCGGACGCATCGATCTGCTTCTTGCGCGCCACGAAACCGCCGCCGGTTCGCTCAAGGCCGAAGAGCTTTGGATCATCGACTACAAGACCGGCGCGAAGAAAGCGCTCAAGCCTCCTCTGCGCAAAAAACTTCTCGATGGCTCAGCTTTGCAGCTCGGTCTCTATGCTTTGGCCGCCCGCGCGCGCGGCGCAGACCGCACCTGGATCAGTCTGCTCTCACCTCTCGTTAGGCCCATCGAACCGCAGCTTTCCGGCGCAGACCTCGCGGCGGAGGTGGACATATTTGCCGAGCTGTCGCGCATGCAGCAAACCGGCATTTTTGGCATGCACGGCCCTTTGCGCTCCGCTTACCGCTTCGCGGAAGATTATCCGCTGGCCACGCTCGCCATCGATCCCGATATCCTCGAGCAACGCTGGGAACTCACGCATCCCGCACTCGTCCGAGAAGAGGAGGATATTTTCTGGTGAGCGAACCAAGCGATCACGCAGACCGGTGTCGCTTCGCCCAGGAACTCGACCGCAATTTCTCCGTCGTCGCTTCCGCCGGCTCAGGCAAAACACATGCGATCACGGAGCGCATCGTTCGCGTCGCGGGGTCAACCAACGGACGCGAGATTCTGCCCAAGCTCGTTGTCGTAACCTTCACCCATCGCGCTGCCGACGAGATGCAGCAGCGCACGCGGCAGCGGATTCTCGAAGAGCATCGCTCGGAAGAAGTTCAGGCCGCCTTCAATCGCGCGTTCTTCGGCACCATCCACAGCTTCTGCATCAAGCTACTCGCGAACTATGGGCATTACCTTGGTTTGCCCACAGCCCTCGAACTTGTGACCGATGACGATGACCTGTGGGAAGAATTCGTTCAGGGTCAGACGCGGATCGGCCGGAGCCTGAGCGACGAAAACCGCGCCTCGCTTTTCCGTCTCGCGCAAGCGCGCCAGCTCATGGAGCTGGGACGCAACGCGCGCTCCGTGCTCGCGCCCGCCAGCGGTATTGGTCCGTGTCCGAAAGTTGATTTTACCGACGTCCACGCGGCAGTTCCACCGGCACGATCGGGCGACACCATCGCCCACTCCAAGGCCGAGCTGGCGGACTGGGATAAACGTTACAAAGCGGGCTGGGACTTCGTGCGCTGGCCCGTCCGCACCAGCAGCGCGAGGGATTTTTTGCAACGTTGGCGCGAAGCCTTCGCACCACTGCGCACCTGGGTGGCTGACGCCGCGCTCTGTGTCGCGGCGGAAGTGCAGCGCGACTATCGCGATTTCCGACTCGAGCGCGGCGTTGTCACCTACGCCGACCAAATCGCGCTCGCGGATGAGTTATTGCAACACCCGACCGCGGCGCGCCGCGTGCGCGAAGAAGATTTCCGCGTCATTCTGGATGAGGCTCAGGACACCGATCCCGCGCAGTTCTCCGTCCTCACCGAGATCACGCGCCCGCCGGATGCGACCGGTCGCTGGCTCGAAACGCAAACCGCGCCACCGCGGCCGGGCCACTTCTGTATGGTCGGCGATTTCCAGCAGTCGATTTATCGAGACCGCGCGGACCTGGACAATTATCGCGCGATCCACCGCGCGCTCCTGAGCGACGACGCGGCAGACGAACTAGAATTGTTCGTCACATTTCGGCTCGATCAGCGACAGGTCGAATTCGTTAACGAGACCTTTCGCGAAATTCTAAGTAACAAGGAGGGCCAGGTTGAATTCGTCGAGTTGCAACCGCGACCCGAGGTTCTGCCCGGTCAGGTCATTCGCGTTTCGCTCGAGGCCGGTCTCTTGCCTGCCGGCGAGAAGCTCAAAGATTATCAGAAAGCAAAGATCGAAGCGGACGTGCTCGCGGCTTGGATCCAAACCACGGGGCTGGAGAAATTGCGCGCGCACTCCTGGCGCGACGTGGCGATTCTTTGTCCGCGGAAGCTCTGGTTGCGCATGATGGCCACGGCATTGCGCCGGATCGGTTTGCCCGCGGCGATCCAATCCGAAAGCGATGTGAAGGGAGACAATCCCGCGCATGCCTGGCTGACGGCGCTTTGCACGATCATGTCTGATCCGCGCAACGGCTATGAGGTCGTCGGTGTCTTGCGCGAGGTGTTCGGGATTTCTGATCACGATCTCGCGTTTTTTGCGGAAGGCGAAGGCAGGCGCTTTCGCATCGAGCATGAATCACTGGCCACAGGGATTGTTTCGTCGCCGCTCCGTTTGTTGGCGGAAACGCGGATGCAAATGGAAGGCCGCTCCCTGTTCGATGCGTTGAATATCTTGCTTGAGCAAACGCAGTTGCGCCAAAGACTGGCCTCCTTGCCCCCGGAAGATTTCCCAAATCTCGAACGCGAACTCGACGCGCTCCTCGCGCTCGCGGCCGAAGCGGAAGCAAACGGTGCCACGCTTTCGGATTTTGCGGCCAAGCTTCGCGCCGATTTCCTCATGCAACGGGACGTTCGCCTTTCCGCCGACGAAGGAATTCAACTCATCACCGCCCAAAAGGCGAAAGGCTCCGAATGGCAGGCGGTTATCCTGCCTTTCCTCGGTCGCGGCATCATACCTCCATCGCCGCGCTATCCCTGCATCTTGAAGGTCCCAGGTTCGAACGAGCCGCTCGTCGCGTTGAACAAGGAGGATTTCCCCGACGAAGTCCGGAGCGCCACGAAGGTTGCCGTGCAGCAGGAAATGGCGCGGCTTCTCTACGTGGCGGCGACACGCGCGCGTCATACGCTCGTGCTAGCGCACGATCGCGAGCTTTTCCTCAACTCCAAGGGGGTGATCCCCCCGACCGCGCAGCTAAAGCATTTCGAAGTGGACGCTAAATCACACGCGGCGATCTTTGCGAGAATCGGGACGACCGCGGAGACTTGCGCGCGCACGGCGGAAGCGACTTTGAAGGCGCGAGAGCAGGCCGAAGATTTGGTTTCTGCGCTACGGCCAATCGGTCGAAGCGAGCAGCAACAAGCGCTCCGCCGCGCCGAAGAGTTCGTGCACAAACGTAATCCGAGCGCCTACGACCCGGAATTTGCCTCGCAGGAAATCGAGACAGAGCGCTCGGCGTCGCCCTCAGTCGCGCTTTACCTGCGCTCCGCGGTCGACAGCGCGGCGACTCTGTATGGCCGGTGGTGGCACTCG
>DASYVG010000137.1:0-3105 GCA_035937255.1 Chthoniobacterales bacterium
AACGATCGGTCACGAAATCGATGAAGCATACATGCGCCGTCTCGAAACGTTGGTGCTCGATCGGGCGCTCATCGCGCGCGCCAAAGCGCTGCGCGTCGTTTTCACGCCCATCCACGGCACGGGCGGTGTCATTATCGAACCGATGCTGCAACGCCTTGGCTTCAACTTCACGGTCGTCCCCGAACAGGATTGCTTCGATGGCGCCTTCCCCACGGTCACGTCGCCGAATCCGGAAAACAGCGAAGCGTTGCATCTCGGTATTGAGCTGGCCCGCAAGGAACACGCCGACCTCGTCGTCGCGACCGATCCTGATTGCGACCGGATGGGGGTGGCGGTGCGGAGCGTCACTGGCGACATGAAGCTGCTCACCGGAAATCAGATCGGCTCGCTGATCGCGTTTTATCGAGCCATGACTCTCTTTGCAACCGGCGTTCTGAACGACGGGAATGCAGCGCGAGCCGTTATCATCAAAACATTTGTCACGACGGATCTGCAGAAGGCGATCGCCGAGCGTTTCGGGCTTCGCTGCGTCGAGACCTTAACCGGATTTAAATACATTGGCGCGAAGCTGGCTAAGTATGAAAATGCACTGCCGCCGGAGGAGCGCGCCAAGTATCGAAATCTCGACGAAGCGGAAACGCGCCGGCTTCGACTGCAAGATTCCTCCTATTACGTTTTCGGAGGTGAAGAAAGTTATGGGTACAGCGGCGCCGATTTCGTCCGGGATAAAGATGGGAATGGCGCCACGATTATGTTTTGCGAGGTGGCGGCCTACGCGAAATCGAAGGGACTCACGATCGACGGTCTGCTCGACAATATTTTTGCGACGTTCGGTTATTTTGCGGAAAAAAATTGCGCCCTCACTTTTGAAGGCGCGGAGGGCGCCGGAAAGATTCGCCGTTTGCTCGCCTCCTACATCGATTCGCCGCCGGCCGCGCTGCTCGACTCGGCGGTCACCGGCGTGGAGAATTTCGAAACGGAGGAGATTCGTGATGTCGAGGGCGATCTGATTCCAAAAGAGAAGCTGTTGATTTTCCAATTAGCAGATCAAACTCGCATCGCCGTACGCGGTTCCGGCACTGAGCCAAAGATCAAGTATTACCTCTTCGCGCGGCGTACCCCCACGGGAGCCGAATTCACCAAAAGTGAGCTGGCGGAAACGAAGCTCGCTGTCGCCGAAAGGCTGGCCGCGCTTTGGGATTGGATCCAGGCCGACGCAAACGCGCGCGGGACCGAGGGAGTCGCTCGACAGTAAGAAGATCAGCGCGGACACTTTCGAATGGCGCGGGAGATAAATCTCGATGGCGGCGAAATCACGATCCTGAAATCGATTGGCTTGTCGGGGACGCAGATCTTTGGCAAACTTTTGCTCGATCGCACCGGCGAGCTCGACACGACTGAATTTGTGCAGACGCTCGACGGTCTTTTGTCACTCGGTTACGTCCTTTCTAATAGAGTCAACGTGCGCACAAGGGAAGATGTGGAATGCGCGTTCTTCCGGGTAAACCCGGCCTATTCCAGAGATCTGCGCGATGCGGTGAATCCCGGCCGCCGGCGGACGCGCGAGCCACGCAAACGGCGGCGCTAATCAAACCGTGGCGGTGATGCAAAAAGCATTACGGTGTTGGCCGTGGCTGGCGGCGATTACGACCGGATTGCTCTGCACCGGCTGCTTCGCGCCCTTCGATTTTTGGTGGCTCGGCTGGATCGCTCTTACACCGCTGCTCGCGGCAGTCTGGTTTTCAGGGGAGAACTCGAAGCGGCGTTGGCTTCGCGATCTCGTGCTGGGTTATGTCGCCGGCGCCACTTTTTTTTGGACGGTCTTTTCCTGGCTAACGACCGTGACTACCCCCGGATGGATTCTGGTAGGCACGTACATGGGCGTTTACTTCGCGCTCTGGACATGGTTCTGCGGACGATTGCGACCTTCGATGCGTGCACCGATCGCGCCGGCGCCGGCCACCCGGCACTGGAGCGCTGACACTGCGAAATCGCCCCAGGCGCGTTCGCCGTGGCTGCGCTCAAGTAATAATCTGGGGCTCGCCTTCCTGCTGGCGAGCGTCTGGGTGACACATGAATCCCTCCGCGGAATCGTGTTCTCTGGTTGGGGCTGGAACACGCTCGGCACGACACTGCACGCACAGTGGCCTCTGATTCAAATCGCGGAAATCACCGGCGTACCTGGACTCTCGTTTCTGGTTGCGTTCGTGAACGTGATCGCGGTCGCGACGGCGCGACGCTTCGTCCTGGAGAGCCGGGTGGGAGTCACGCGCCCGCATTATGATTTCACGTTCACGCTCCTTCTCATCGTCGCGACGGCGAGCTACGGGATTCGTGCCGTCCGCGTCCGAAACGAAGGCGAACCAATTCGCGTCGCGGCCGTGCAATCGAACATCCCGAGAGAACAGAAATTCAGTCGTGAATTCGCGCAGCGCATTTTTGATCAGTTCACACGACTGAGCGATTACGCGCTGCATGCGCAGGACCGGCCCGATCTCTTGCTTTGGCCGGAGAGTTCGATGCCCGGCCCGGTTTTGCAGGATGAGGAGAGCTATCGATTTGTGATGGAATTTTCTGCCGCGGCCAAAACGGATCTGCTTCTCGGCGCGATCGATCAGGACGGAGCGCGAGTTTACAATGCGGCGCTGCTTGTGTCCGATGCAGGAAAGCATGTGCAACTTTATCGCAAGGTCCATCTCGTTCCTTTTGGCGAATATGTTCCGGGACGCCACACGATCCCCTTCCTCGCGCGGGTGGTGGGCGATCAGGTGCCAGGCGATTTTGCTTTTGGGACTGACTTCACGGTTTTCCGCCTCACGAATGACAAGGTGCAGGTGGCGCCTTTGATTTGTTTCGAGGACACAATCGGAGATCTGGTCCGCCAGTTCGTCCGGGGTGGAGCTAATCTGCTCGTGAATGTGACGAACGATGGCTGGTTCCTGCGATCGGCCGGTTCGCAACAACATCTGGAGAATGCGGTCTTCCGATGCGTCGAGACAAGGCGTCCGATGGTGCGCGCCGCGAATACGGGCGTCACCTGTTTCGTGAATGAGTGGGGGCGCCTCACTCAGGTGCTGCTGGACGACGCCGGAAACCAATTCACCG
>DASYVG010000138.1:0-1735 GCA_035937255.1 Chthoniobacterales bacterium
CGATGCGCAACAATCCGGTGCTCGATCCGCATGTTGAAGACGGCAATGGCGTTCCCATTAGCGCGATCATTTTCGGCGGTCGCCGGAGCAACACCATGCCGCTGGTTTTTCAGGCCTTCGATTGGGAGCACGGGGTTTATCTCGGCGCTACCATGGCATCGGAGACAACCGCCGCCGCAACCGGAGCAGTTGGACAGGTCCGGCGCGATCCGATGGCAATGCTGCCATTCTGCGGCTACAACATCGGAGACTATTTCCGGCACTGGCTCGAGACCGGCAATCGGCTGACGAATCCGCCGCTGATTTTTCACGTGAATTGGTTTCGCAAAGATGCGGGCGGACAATTTCTCTGGCCCGGTTTTGGCGACAATATGCGGGTGTTGAAATGGATCATCGATCGCTGCGAAGGAAATGGCTGCGCACAGGAGTCAGCAATCGGTCACATCCCGCGCGCGCAAGACTTGGATCTCGATGAACTGAGCGGCGTTTCGCCCGAGCAAATGCGCGAGCTGTTAAGAGTAGAGCTTGATGAATGGCAAACCGAGCTTGAAGGTCACGCGAAATTTTTCGAGTCGCTCGGCGGCGTCGTGCCCGACGAGCTACAGAAACAACGCGAAAAACTAGGGCGGCGTCTCGTGCAGTAATCGGGAGCGCGGGGTTCCAGCCCGCGCTCCCCGGAAATGTTGCGCATAACACCGCGCCAAACGATTATCTCCAGTGGGTTCGAAGGTCGTCGAAAAAGAATGCGTCAGCACGTCCGCCGCGGCGGACTGCATCGAGGTCCGGGGCGCGCGCCAGAACAATCTCAAAGGGATCGATGTCGATCTGCCGCTCGGAAAATTGACGGTCGTTACCGGCCCGAGCGGGAGCGGAAAATCGTCGCTCGCTTTCGATACCATCTACGCTGAAGGCCAGCGCCGCTACGTCGAAACGTTCAGCCCGTACATGCGGCAATTCCTCGAGCGGATGGACAAACCGCGCGTCGACGACATTCGCGGAATCCCGCCGGCGATCGCGATCGAGCAATCGAATCCGGTGAAAACGTCGCGCTCAACTGTCGGCACCATCACCGAGATCAATGATTATTTGAAATTGCTCTGGCCGCGCATCGCGCGCGCATTTTGTCCGAGCTGCGGTCGCGAAATTCGGCCGGAGACAGTGAAGTCGATCGCGGATCAGGTCTTCGCGCTGTTTCGTAATCAAAGCGTCATCCCGAGCGCAGTCGAGGGATCCCGTGGCGAAAGCCTTAAGGTAACGCCACGGGATCCTTCGACCCCGAATGATTTCGGGGCTCAGGATGACAATGGTAGGGGCGGTTCACCGAACCGCCTGCGGGCGATTCCAGCCGCCACGGTTCTCATCACATTTTGGGTTTCTGTTCCGGCGAAAACCAAACCGCGCGAGTTCTTCGAGTTCCTCCAGCAGCAGGGTTACGTGCGCGTTTGGCTGAACGGCGAAATCGTACGCGTGGACGCCGATGCGAAAGTCGAACGACTCGGCGCGCGTGTTCAAGTCATCCAGGATCGCATCACTGTCACCGAAGAAAATCGCGCGCGATTAACCGAAGCGATCGAAACCGCGCTGCGTTTCGGCAAAGGAAAAGTGAATGTAGTCCCGGTTTTGGAGGGACGCGCGCCGTCGCGTCCCAAATCTGGCGCCGACGGCGCGGCGCCCTCCAAATCCGCAATCGTCAATCGGCAATCCGAATTTCCTTTCTCCACCGGCTGGCATTGCG
>DASYVG010000139.1:0-5765 GCA_035937255.1 Chthoniobacterales bacterium
GAGGATCTTGTGCTGACCCGCATCCTCTGGTTGGACGGACTTGATCCCGAAAACGCGAACACACTCGACCGCTTCATTTATATCCACGGGACCATTCACGAGGACAAGATCGGCCAACCCGCGAGCCACGGATGCATTCGAATGCGCGAGAACGATTTGCTGGAGTTGTTCGATCTCGCCACGGTGGGCACCGAGGTCGTTATTCAACCCTGACCGGGCCGGTCCATTCCGCGAATGCGGAGAAAATCGTTGCGCGCAGGTGCTTCCGCGCCTAAAAGCACGGCAGCAACCAGCAGGGGAAGGAGGCGAATAAATAATGAAATTCTTGAAAGCAATCTTGGTCATGGCCATCGCGGCCGGAGCTCTGAGCTTGGGCGCCTGTGCTCATCGGCAGGAGGCGATGTCGAGCACGGCATCGACGAATGCGTCGACGCACGGATATTCGAAGTAGCTCGCGTGGCGTAATTTCCCGTCTCGGGATACCATTTAACAAAGGGCCGGGTCGTGCCGCGACCCGGCCCTTTTTCTACGTGTGGCCGCCGCGAATGAACGTGCGCCCGCCTTTCTTTTCGCGGACTTCTCCATACAATTTGCGGATGGAGATTACCGGACAGCGTCTGTCCCTCGCGGAGATCGCGGCTGTGGCTTGGAAGGCGGAGCCGGTCCAGATCGGAGGCGCGGCTCACGCGCTTGTCAGGGCGTCACGAGCGCTCGTTGAGGAGATTGTTGCGCGCGGCGACGTTGTGTATGGGGTGAGCACCGGATTTGGGAAGCTCTCGGACATCCAGATTCCCCCGGACGACTTGCGAGAATTGCAGCTGAATCTCGTGCGTAGCCATTGTTGCGGGATTGGCGACCCCCTTGGAGAACCTGAGGTGCGCGCCATGATGCTGCTGCGCGCCAATGTGCTTGCGCTTGGTTTCAGCGGCATCCGCCTGGAAGTAGTTCAACTCCTCACCGAGATGCTAAATCGCGGTGTGCACCCGGTAATTCCCGCGCGCGGATCCGTCGGAGCAAGCGGTGATCTCGCCCCTCTGGCCCATCTGGCGCTGGCGTTGATTGGCGAAGGCGAATGTTTTTTCCAGCGCGAGCGGCTTCCGAGCGACGCGGCGCTGCGCCACGCGGGTCTCGCACCGGTGGAATTGAAAGCGAAGGAAGGACTCGCTCTCCTCAACGGCACGCAGGCAATGCACGCCGTGGGAGGGCTGGCCCTGTTTCGCGGGAAACAGGTAGCTCTGGTCGCGGACGTCGCCGGCGCGATGACCTTGGAAGGGCTGATGGGTACGCCGACAGCGTTTGATGCGCGCATTCACGAAACGAGGCCGCATCCGGGGCAGCTTGCCGTCGCGGAGCGCCTGCGCGCTTTGTTGCACGGTAGTGAAATCCGGGAGTCGCATCGCGCAAACGATTCTCGCGTGCAGGACGCCTACAGTCTGCGCTGCATGCCCCAGGTGCATGGTGCTGTGCGCGGCGCACTGGCGCATTGCGAGGATGTTCTATCGATCGAGTCTGGTTCCGCCACCGATAATCCATTGGTGTTCGCGGAGAGCGCGGCTGTTTTGTCCGGCGGAAATTTCCACGGCGCGCCGCTCGCGCTCGCACTCGATTACGCAGCTATTGCGATAACCGATTTGATGAGCATCAGCGAGCGCCGCATAGAGAGTGTCGTCAATCCCGATCTCAACTACGGTCTGCCGCCTTTCCTCGCCCGCGTTCCGGGATTGCAATCCGGCATGATGATCGCGCAGGTCGCTGCGGCGGCCCTCTTAAACGAAGCGAAAGTCCTGGCTCACCCGGCGAGCGTGGACAGCGTACCCACGTCCGCCGGCAAGGAAGATCACGTCTCGATGGGAATGACATCGGCGCTAAAATTGCGCGCGATCGTGGATAATGCGGAAAATCTCCTTGCCATCGAGCTGCTGGCGGCGGCTGAGGCGCTCGAGCATCGCCGGCCTCTGCGGGCAGGCGCGGGCGTCGAGCGCGCCTATGCGACGGTGAGAAAGTACGCGGCGCCCTTGCTGCGCGATCGAGTTCTTGCTCCCGATATCGCCGCGATTTCTGCCGCGATTCGTCGCGGAGAGTTTGAAAGCTGAATGTATGACGGAGTCGAGAGTGATCCGCGCGGCCACTGGCACTGAGCTTTCTTGTAAGGGATGGCAGCAGGAAGCCGCCCTTCGGATGCTGATGAACAATCTCGATCCGGAGGTGGCGGAAAGACCCGAGCAACTGATCGTCTACGGTGGCACAGGGCGAGCGGCCCGCAGCTGGGAGGCGTTCGATGCGATCGTGCGCTGCCTCCGAGATCTCGAAAACGACGAGACCCTCCTCGTCCAATCCGGCAAACCGGTGGGAATATTTCGCACGCACGACGAGGCACCGCGCGTCTTGATCGCCAATTCCAATCTCGTTGGCCATTGGTCGAATTATCCGGAGTTTAATCGGCTCGAAAAACTTGGGCTGACCATGTATGGCCAGATGACAGCCGGCTCCTGGATCTACATCGGCAGCCAGGGAATCGTGCAAGGCACGTTCGAGACTTTCGCCGCTGCCGGCGAACGGCATTTCGGCGGATCGCTGGAGGGAAAATTAGTCGTCACCGGCGGGCTCGGCGGAATGGGTGGCGCTCAACCACTGGCCGCGACCATGAATGGCGCGCTTTTTCTCGGGATCGAAGTGGATCCGACACGGATCGAGAAGCGGCTGCAAAGCGGCTACTGCGACAAGATCGCCTGGTCACTCGACGAGGCGATGCAAATGCTCGATGAAGCGCGCACTGCGCACCAAGCGCTCTCCATCGGCCTGGTCGGGAACTGCGCGGATATTTTGCCCGAAATGGCCAGGCGCGGGATCGTGCCCGACATTCTAACGGATCAGACGAGCGCGCACGACGCCTTGAATGGATACGTGCCTAACGGGATCACTTTGGAAGAGGCAATCAGGCTGCGCGCCGCGAAGCCGGACGAATATATCGAGCGTTCGATGAAGGCGATGGCGGAGCACGTCGAGGCGATGCTGACGCTGCAGAGAAAAGGCGCGGTCACGTTTGATTACGGGAACAACCTGCGAACGCAGGCGAAGAAAGCCGGCTGCGAGGACGCGTTCAATATCCCCGGCTTCGTCCCCGAATATATTCGGCCGCTTTTCTGCGAGGGGAAGGGGCCGTTCCGTTGGGTCGCTCTCAGTGGCGATCCCGCCGATATCGCGCGCACCGATCGCCTCGCACTCGAGATTTTCCCGGAAAACAAAACGCTTTACCGATGGATGAAACTCGCGCAGGAACGGATCCAATTTCAAGGACTCCCGGCACGGATTTGCTGGCTGGGATTCGGCGAGCGCGCGGAATTTGGGCTGGCCATGAATGAACTGGTCCGCAAGGGCGAGTTACAGGCGCCGATCGTCATCGGGCGCGACCATCTCGATACTGGCTCGGTCGCTTCGCCATATCGCGAGACCGAGGGCATGCTCGACGGCAGCGACGCGATTGCCGATTGGCCACTGCTCAATGCGTTGGTCAACACCGCGGCGGGTGCGTCATGGATTTCTATCCATAACGGCGGCGGCGTCGGCATCGGTTACTCGCAACACGCGGGCATGGTCGTGGTCGCGGATGGAACGCAGAACGCGAAGCGGCGGCTGGAGCGTGTCCTAACGAGTGATCCGGGAATGGGAATTCTGCGGCATGTCGACGCCGGCTATGCGCGCGCGATCGATTTTGCAGAGACGCACGACGTTAAAGTTCCGATGGAGCCGCGGGCGCGGGATTGAATCATGCAAAAACTCATCGAATGCGTTCCCAATTTTTCGGAGGGGCGCGACCTTAATATCATCCGACAAATCACGACGGCGATTGAAGCGGTCGAAGGAGTGTCACTACTCGATGTCGACCCAGGGGTGAGCACGAACCGCACCGTGGTGACGTTTGTGGGCGGTCCGGAAGCGGTCGTGGAAGCCGCTTTTCAAGGCATCCGAAAAGCAGCCGAAGTCATCGACATGCGCAAACATAAAGGCGCGCATCCCCGCATGGGGGCAACCGACGTTTGCCCTTTCGTTCCTGTGAGCAATGTCAGTTGGGAAGAAGCAATCGCCTGTGCCACCCAGTTGGGAAAGCGTGTGGCTGATGAACTCAAAATCCCGGTTTATCTCTACGAAAAAGCGGCGCGAGATTCATCCCGTTCCAATCTCGCGGTCATACGTTCCGGAGAATACGAAGGCTTTTTCGAAAAGATTAAGGTACCCGCGTGGAAACCAGATTTCGGGCCCGCAATTCTCCATGAAAAAGCAGGCGCGACGGTCATCGGCGCACGCGAATTTCTGGTCGCCTACAATGTGAATCTGAATACCAAAGCAACGCGAAGAGCAACCTCTGTCGCTTTCGATGTGAGAGAAAACGGGAGGAACAAGACGGTTGATGGCACGCCTTCCGGCAAACCCGTGCTGGATGAAACCGGAGAGCCGGTCCGTATCCCCGGGATGTTAAAGCACGTGAAGGCGATCGGCTGGTATGTGGAAGAGTATGGAGTCGCGCAGGTATCGATGAACCTAACGAACATCGAAGAAACGCCGTTGCATGCCGCTTTCGATGCTTGCTTAGAAGCCGCCAGTAAACGGGGTTTGCGCGTTACAGGCTCTGAAATCGTGGGAATGGTCCCGAAAAAGTGCTTGTTGGACGCAGGAAAATATTTTCTTCGTAAACAGCGCTGTTCCGAAGGTGCGTCGGAGGAAGAACTCATTCGCATGGCGATTCGTTCGATGGGATTGAGTGAGTTGAAGCCTTTCGATCCGCAGGAAAAGATCATCGAATTCAAGATAGCGTCAGCCGTTGCAAAGAAATCACTTCTGGAACTGAACCTGCGTCAGTTCTGCGATGAGACGCTGAGCGAATCTCCCGCGCCTGGCGGTGGTTCGGTGGCGGCTTTAATGGGAGCTTTGGGGGTTTCACTTGGGGGTATGGTAGCAAATCTCTCGGCTGGAAGACGAGGATGGGATGAGAGGCTCGACTACTTCAGTGACTGGGCAGTCATGGCGCAGCAATTGAAGAACGAGATGCTACTTTTGGTCGACGAAGATACCGCCGCCTTTAATACCGTCATGGCTGCGTTCGCGTTACCGAAGGATTCGGCAGAAGAAAAGGCAGCCCGTTCCGCGGCGATACAGCAGGCAAATAAATACGCCGCGGAGATTCCATTAAAAGTCATGGAAACCGCTTCGAAATCCTACCAACTCCTGGCTGAAATGGCGGAAAAGGGGAATCCCGCGTCGATCTCAGACGTCGGCGTCGGCCTTCTTGCGTTGCGAGCTTGTGTCAATGGAGCGGCCCTGAACGTGCGAATTAATCTGGCAGGCTTAAAGGATGAAAAACTAAAAGCAGCTCTTCTGGAAAGAGTTACAGGCATTACCGCGGAGTCCGAATCCCGCTTCAAAGAGATTACCGAGATTGTGGAAAGCAAGGTGAGGTAGGTGCCGCCTCGGTTATCCTTTTGCCGTCTGGTCTTCGCGGAGAACCAGACCGTTCCTCGCCCCCCCCGGCAGTTGGGCCGCCACGCTACTCCTACTTGCGTTTGCTCTCGGAGTTTCGATCCAGATAGATCGTGAACGCGCTCGCAGTGCTGCACGCTTCGCAGTTGGTCACGTTGCAGGGGCCGGCGCGGCCGCGCGTCGGGCCGGAGATGCTCGATCTGGCCATTATCAAGGACGGCGGAATGCTGATTCGCGCCGGGTTGATTGAGACTGTCGCTACTTCCGAGGAGATTGAGCGCGCTTTGCCT
>DASYVG010000140.1:0-1995 GCA_035937255.1 Chthoniobacterales bacterium
AGCATGCGGTTCATGATTTGTCCTTCTTTATGGAGTTGCCGGCAGTCGGCGCAGTCCAGCAGATGTGAGTGCAACTCCCGCTGCTCCGCCGGACTGAGTTGAGCGTGCACGTCGGCGGCGAGCAGTTCGTCGATTTGGTCGTGAATCGTTGCCATAGGTTAATGCATGGCCGCGAGCGCCGGTTTCAGCTGTTTGCGCATTGCCGCCAGTGCGCGGCCAAGAATTCCGCGTAACGCGCCGTTGGAAAGTCCGAGCGTTTGTTCGATGGCCGCGTAATCCATTTCATCGAGGTAGCGCAGCATGAGTGCGCTGCGGTGCAGCTCCGGCAGGGTCGCGAGCGCCGAATGCACTCGCGCCTGGCGGTCGTGATCCTCGTCGGAATCGATGACTTCCGGCGCCACAGTCTCGCTGAGTTGCTCGTCGAGCGGCACGCTGCGTCGTCGTCGCAAAAGATCATGCGCGCGGTGACGCGCGATCGTGCCCAGCCAGGCGGGAAACTTTTCCGGGTCACGCACGCGCCAGCGCGATCTCCAGGCTTTGACGAAGGCATCCTGCACCACGTCCTCCGCTTCTTCACGGTTTTGGAGAATGCCGTAAGCGATCGCGAATAACGGACGGCTCTGTATGCGAATAATCATGTCGAAGGCGTCGCGATCGCCATGCATGGCTGCCCGAAATGTATCGCGTTGGGTCCGTTCCATGTGGCCGATCTATCAGCCTAGACGCGCGACCGGGCGAAAACGCGCGAATTATTTTTCGGCGCCGTCGCAACAACGCCCCACTTCCCGCCGCACTTAGAAGATTGAAACGGGATTTCCGACCGTGACGAGGTCCTTCACACGCGCGGCATCCCAGTTCGCCGTGCGGATGCATCCATGGCTGGCGGCGCGGCCAATCGTCTCCGGATTATTCGTCCCATGGACGCCGACGTGCGGTTTGTTTAGTCCCATCCAGAGAACACCGACCGGATTGTTTGGTCCGGGCGGCAAGTTGAAGAACTGATCGCTTTTCACGCCATGTTGCAGCACGCCTTCATCGTGGCGAAACACAGGCATGGTGGCGATCCCGAGAACCTTCCACAGTCCGAGCGGAGCAGGCAGCGTCGTCGAGCCTGGCGTAATCGGAAATTCGGCCACGATCTGACGGCCATCGTAAATCAGGAGGAAGCGTTCTTTGGTGTCGATGAAAACCTCGCGGTTAACGAAGGCGGGATTGGGCGGCACGAACCCTTCATGCAAGTCTTCGATCTTAAAAGGAAGCACGTTAGGCACTTTGACCGTGTCACCCGGTTTCAGATCGTCGAGCTTCTGGCCTGGATTCAGTTTTCGCAGATAATCCTCCGCGGAATGGAATCGCTCCGCCACTAGCTCGAGAAGTGTGCCGTATTTGAGTCCCTTCAGTTTCGACTGTTCCGATGGCTTCGACGCGGTGGGTCCGATAAAGTTGAGCGCTTCAGGCGGGATGGTGTAGTCAGTGAACGCGACCGGCACTTGCTCCAGCAACCAGGAGTCAACCGCACCGGTTTCAGGCATCTTGTTGGCGCGCTTATAAGCAACGAGCGCTTTGCGAAAAAATTCGCCCATCTTTCCGTCGATTTTACCGGGGCCAAAATCGTTGTTATCCAGGAAAATCTGGAGTCGCGTGCTGGTTTCCTCGTCGTAGAACGGGACGGCCACGAGGGGCCGCCGTGGTGCGGCGGCCGCCGGTTTTGGAATCGCTTGGGATGTAGGTGGCGGCAGCGCTTTCCTGACCTGCTGTGCCGATGAAACCGAAGCGAAGACTACGAAAAGAAGAAAGAGAACCCTCATTGCGCGCAAGCTATCGGACGCGAACCGCCGGAGCGCAACCGGCACGAAGCTCGAAATGAGCATCTTGAGACATGCATGCATTTACTTCGGACGAATGACCAGCGAGAACGGAGCCGGAGATTGCCATGGAAGCCGTGGCGTTTCCCGCTAGCCTCGCAAGATGAACGAACTCATCAATCTCGTCGTC
>DASYVG010000141.1:0-10137 GCA_035937255.1 Chthoniobacterales bacterium
ATCTCATGCGTGACGCTCCCGCCCTGACAGGCGCGGTTTTACTCGCATGCGATCAACCTTACGTAGATGCAGAGGTCATCTCGCGTCTCATCGGTGAACGCGAACGATCGGGCAAAACGATCGTGGCCTCCCATTACGCCGGCACCCTTGGCAATCCGGCGTTCTTCGACGCCACCTGGTTCGGCGCACTTCTTTCGCTGGCGGACAAGTCCGGCGCAAAATCGCTCCTTCAATCTCACCCCGACGACGTGGCCAACATCGAATTCGAAGGCGGCGCCGTCGATATCGACACGCCTAATGAGTACGCCAGCCTAACGAGTCACGAGCACAAACAACGCGGGTGATACAAACCTCGCCGCGTCATCAACCGTGCTGATGGCGGATGTCTTCGGCTGCGACCGCATAGACTGCGTCTTCCGCGATATTCGTGGCATGGTCCCCCACTCGCTCGAGACACCGGGCGATGAACATAAGGTTGAGATAGCCGCGCAACCGCTGCGGATCGTGCGCCATTTTTTCCGTCAACTCCCGGCCGACGCTGGCGTTCAGTTCATCGAGCGCCTTGTCGCGCCCTTTCAACGTGCGCGCGAGTTCCACATCCTCGCGCGCGTAGGCATCAACGCTCTCGCGCAGCATGGAAAGCGCGTGCGCGTGCATCGGGGTGATCAGCTGCACTTCCGTGAGCGCGGGATGGCGATTCAACTTCCGCCCGCGGCGGCCGATGCTCACCGCCTGATCGGCGATGCGCTCGAGATTAGAGTTCAGCTTAATCGCTGAAACGACGCGACGCAGATCAGACGCCACCGGCTGGTAGCGTAAAAGCAGGTCCACTCCGTCGCGGTCGATTTGCTTTTCGAGCTGGTCAACTTCCTCGTCGTCCGCGATCGCCAGGGCGCAGCGTTCATCATCGCGCTCAAATAATCCCTGCATCGCATTGTTCAGGTTGCGTTCGGTCAGGCCGCTCATCATCAGCACGCTGTTGCGCAGAGCACGCAGGGCTTCGTCGAAATTCGCGAGGATATGTCGGGCCGGTTCGATCATGATTAACCGAAGCGACCGGTAATGTAATCCTCGGTCTGCCGCTGGGAAGGATTAGAGAAAATTTTCGACGTCGCCCCATATTCGATTAAGCGGCCCAGATAAAAGAAGCCTGTCTGATCGGAGCAGCGTCCTGCCTGCTGCATGTTGTGGGTTACGATCACGATTGTGTATTCGCGTTTCAACTGCTGAATCAGTTCCTCGATGCGCGCGGTCGCGATCGGGTCGAGTGCCGAGCAGGGTTCGTCCATCAAGATTACGTCGGGTTGCACCGCGAGCGCGCGGGCGATGCAGAGGCGCTGTTGCTGTCCACCGGAAAGTCCGAGCGCGCTGCGCTCGAGCCGGTCCTTCACCTCATCCCAGAGGGCAGCGGCGCGTAAACTTCGCTCGACTGATTCATTGATCGACGATCGTTTCGTTACCCCCGCCACGCGTAATCCATACGCGATGTTGTCGTAGATTGATTTCGGAAATGGATTCGATTTCTGGAAGACCATTCCAACGCGGCGACGCAAATCGACCACGTCTACTTCCGGCGCATTGATGTCGGCATCGCCTAACCAGATCGACCCCGACGTGATGCGTGCGCCGTCAACGAGATCATTCATCCGGTTGATGCAACGAAGCAGCGTCGTCTTTCCGCAGCCGGATGGACCGATCAAGGCGGTCACGCTTTTGGCCGGGACGTCCAGATCGATTCCGTGCAGCACGTGATGTTCGCCATACGCAAAGTCCACGCTGTCCACCCGGATTGCCGTCGGCGAATCTTCCGCATCGGCCGGCGTTTGCAGTCTAATTGATGCGGGCATCACGATTTCCGGCATTTCGGTTACCATTGCAGGCGCGCGCGAACGCGATTTCGAAGAACAATGGAGGCCAGCGCGATCATCATGACAAGGATCAGGAAAACGAAGGCCGAGCCGTATTGGACGCGCGCGGTGTATTCATTCTGCGGGATTTTCGAGCTGACGACATAGATGTGGTACGGGAGGGCCATCACTCCTTGGAAAAAGAAATCGGTCCAGCGCCCGACATGCCATGGCATCGTGTCACGAACCGCGTAGGCGGCGGTGAACATGATGGGAGCGGTTTCGCCGGCGACGCGTGCGATGCCGAGAATCGAGGAGGTGAGAATGCCGGGCAGTGCGTAGGGCAGGACGTTTTTGCGAATGGTTTGCCAGCGGCTGGCGCCGAGCGCGAGCGACCCTTCGCGCAATCCTTGGGGAACGGCGCGCAAAGATTCTTCACTCGCCGTGATGATCGCGGGCAGCACCATCAGGCCGAGCGTGCACCACCCGGCCAGTAACGAAACGTTCCAGCCGAAGAAAATGACGAACAAGCCGAAGCCAAAGAGGCCGAACACGATCGACGGAACGCCGGCGAGATTCAATATCGCGATGCGAACCAGACGAACGATGCGCCCGTTTCGGCTGTACTCGCTCAGATAAATCGCACTGCTGATCCCGATGAACAACGCGAGGGCCATGGATCCGATCACGAGCAGTCCGGTTCCCACGATACAGGGCAGAATCCCGCCGGCGGAGTAGGCGACGCTCGTCACGTCCGCATCGTTTACCTGATGGGTCGTGCGCCACGCGCGGAACTCGCGATCGCCCATTGTGACCTTCTTCCCATCCCACGCAAAAACGTAAAGCGTTTCGGGCGACCCGGTGAGGAACTCAACATTAACGAACGGCGGACGCCGGGTGAAGACGGTCCGGCTTCCCTTGATTCCGATGTCGAGAAAAACGTAGGTCGCGCAAGCGAGGACAAAATAAGTCGCCAGCCGAAACATCCAAAACATGACGCGCTCAGAGAGCCGCCGCCTGCTTTTCGAAGTGGGCAATCCCATTTCAGCCGATACTCATTCGGTAACGTTTCGTGATTTTTTGCGCCGCCAGATTGATAAGCAAAGTCAGCGCAAAGAGGACGAGACCGACCATGAAGAGGGCACGATAATGGATGCTGCCGCGCACCACTTCGCCCATTTCCTGCGCAATGATGCCGGTCATCGTGTGCACCGGTTGAAAGAAGGCGCCGAGTCCCTCTGAAAAATCCGGGATCGCGATCCGATTCCCGGCGCAGAGCAGGACCACCATCGTTTCACCGATGACGCGCCCGAGGCCCAGGAGAACAGCCGAGACAATACCGGACAACGACGCCGGCACGATCACGCGACCGATCGTTTGCAGCCGATTCGCGCCGAGCGCGTAGGAGGCTTCCTTGAAGGCGCGCGGCACGTTGCGGAGCGCATCTTCGGAGAGGGTGAAAATCGTCGGCACCGCCATGAGAGCGAGCAGCGCGCCCGCGGTAAAGACATTCAAGCGTTCGCTCAGCGGAAAGAACGGGATCCATCGAAAAAATGAAAGTTCAGATGCAGCGCGAATCGCCTGGCCGACAACGGCGATACCGAAAAACCCAAGGACCACGGAGGGGATGGCGGCGATGAATTCGATGTAGGGCTTGATCAAATTCTGCTCGGGCCGCGTGGCGATCTCGCTCACGTAAACAGCGGAGGCGACCCCGAAGGGAACGGCGAGGGCCAGGGCAACGAAGGAGACCATGATCGAGCCGGCGAGCAGCGGAGCGATCCCGTACCAATCCTGCCAGAAACTGGCGGTGATCCAGCGTTTGTCGAAAAGGAATGACGTGATCGAGTGATACCAGCGGACGGGCTTTGCCGAATCCCACTCGCGCAAGCGCTGCGCCTGGCCCGGAAAGCCCGCCACGTATTCGCGCGTGCGTGCGTTGACTTTCTCAAAGGCTTCCTGTGCATTTCCACTGCTGAGCCGGGGCGCGGTCGCCTGCAGGTTCATCAGAACGGCAGCCATCGTCGCGCACACTTGCTGGTATTTCGGATAACTCGACCGGAGCGTCTCGAGACCGCCGGTCTGACCTTCGGCCGTTTGCGCGAGGTCCGTGGCGCCTTCAGTTTTCGTCGATTCGGAGGCCCCGGACCGGAGAAGCATTTCCTCCTTCAACGCCACGGCTTGCTCGCCCACATCCGAGACCAGGCCGGCGAGTTCAGTGCCCGCCTCGCTGAAGTCGTTCGCATAGCGGTCGAAAGGAGCCAACGCCGCGTTGATTTCCTCCACGGAACGGCTGTTCGCTGGGAAACTGCGCACTTCACGCAAGCGCACCTGACTGAGCGCCCGCGATAAGGCCGCGTGTGCATCGGCCTGCTCCCGCATGATGTCGACGTATTCGAGCCCGGCGGCGCGATAAACGCGCAGATTTTGCAAGTTGCCGCCGAAAAATCCGAAGCCCTCCCGGAACAGGAAGAGCGTGATCAGAAGAAGTACCACGATCGCGACCAGAGCATTCCCGCCGAAGAAAACGCCAATCAGCGTCTCGGAGGTCCGGCCGCGTGAAGTATGCTTCCGGTTCGTCGCGAGTGGGCGCGCGAAGGGGGTGATCACCTGGCCTTTCATGGGATTCTGACGATGCGAAGCGCGCCTCCGAGCTTCAATCAATTTAGTGTTACGATTCTGTGACGGACGGATGCGCCGATTGTGCAAAGGCGAGGGCGGTGTTTAGGTGGATGAGTCGCGCTCCTCGCGACAGAGCCCCGAACGCCTGTGACTGATTCTCTATCGCCTGTATCTGCTGATGAGCCGGTTGCGGACGCCAGCCCGCCGCCGGCATGCGACCCGGCCTTTTTTTCCGATCCAAAAAACTTCCTGAACCGCGAGCTGAGCTGGCTGGAATTCAACCGGCGGGTGCTGGAGGAGGCTCAGGATGCTACCCAGCCGCTCCTCGAACGGGTGAAATTTCTCACAATTTTCAGTTCCAACCTCGACGAATTTTTCGAAATTCGCGTCGCCGGCATCAAACAACAGATCGAGAGCGAGACGAGCGACGTGGGGCCGGACGGAATGACGCCCACCGATCTCTTCAATGCGATTCAGCGCACCGCACGTGAGCTCGTAGGAACGCAATATGGCCTCTGGAAAAACGAGCTCATCCCGGCCCTCGCAAAAGCCGGCATCCGCATCCACGACGTCGCGCAGCTGAACGCCAAACGCTCCGCTTGGGCGCATCGCTATTTTCAGCAGGAAGTTTTTCCGATGCTCACGCCACTGGCCGTCGATGCGAGTCATCCTTTCCCGCAGCTCCTTAATAAGAGCCACAATCTGCTGATCCGCGCGCGCGTTGAGAAAGGGGGAGATCTGCTGCACGCGATTGTGCAAGTGCCGCGAGTGTTGTCTCGCCTCATCGCTCTCCCGCGCGGCAAAGGCGAAGACGAGCCGTGGGATTACATCTATCTCGCTTCTCTCATTAAACATCACATCGCCGATCTCTTCCCCGGATTGCTACTGGATGGCGCACACGCGTTCCGCGTCACCCGCAACAGCGATCTCTACATCGACGAAGAAGAAGCGGAAAATCTGCTCCGCACGATCGAACAGGAACTGCGCCGATCCAGTCGCGGTGACGCGGTCCGGTTGGAAGTGGAATCAGATTGTCCGAAAGAGTTTCGCGAGCTCCTCCTGGAATTTTTTGACCTCGGCGAGGGCGATCTCTACCGCGTGGACAGCCCTCTCAGCATGACGCATCTGGCGCCGCTGGTTGCAAACGACGCTTTTGCGCGCTTAAAGGACCGCCCGTTTCAACCGGTGCGCGATCCGGCGTTGCCGCCGCACGCCGACATCTTCGAAGTCATGCGCAAGCAGGATGTGCTGCTGCATCATCCCTACGAAAGTTTTGATCCGGTAGTGGAATTAATCGAGAACGCGGCGCGAGATCCGCAGGTGCTCGCGATCAAGATTACGCTCTATCGCACGAGCGGAGACTCGCCCATCATCGGAGCGCTAATTCAAGCAGCCAATGCCGGCAAACAGGTGACCGCGTTAGTGGAGCTGCGCGCGCGCTTTGATGAAGCGGCCAACATTCAGTGGGCGCGGCAGCTCGAAGAGTCCGGCGCACACGTCGTGTACGGAGTCGTCGGCCTGAAGACGCACTGCAAAGCGCTCTTGATCGTCCGCCGCGATAACGATCGTCTCCGGCACTACGTGCACCTCGGCACCGGTAACTACCATCCGCGCACAGCGCGCGGCTATACCGACTTTAGCCTGCTGACAACGGTGCCGGAGTTGACCGAAGAAGTAGCGATTGTTTTCAACACACTTACCGGCTTGGCCGGTTATCCAGGACTGAAGAAACTGATGGTCGCTCCGTTCGATCTGAGTAAACGCGTGCTCGCTTTGATCGAACGCGAACGCGACAACGCCGCGGCCGGGAAACCGGCGCGGATCGTGGCAAAGCTAAACTCAATTGTCGACCAGGAGATTATCGAGAAGCTCTACCAGGCTTCCTGCGCGGGGGTGAAAATCGATCTGATCGTCCGCGGTATTTGTTGCCTGCGACCGAAAGTCGCGGGCTTAAGCGAAAATATTCGGGTCATCAGTATCGTTGGCCGCTTCCTTGAACACAGTCGCGTCTATTGTTTCGAAAACGCGGGGTCGCCGGAAGTCTTTCTCGCCAGTGCCGACTGGATGCCGCGTAATTTTCTCCGGCGCGTCGAGATCGCATTCCCAATTGACGACCCTGCGCTGCGTGAGGAAATCGTGTCGGAGATTTTGCCGCGCTTCCTGCACGATCACGTCAAGGCACGCGAACTGCAGGCGGATGGAACATATATCCGTTTGCAAACCGAAGAAGGCGCGCCGCGCTCACAAGCGCAGCTGCACTTCCGAGAACGTTCTCGCCGCCAGGCCCGCGCTTTCGCAGAATCGCAAGGCCCTCGAAGCTTGAAGTTGTCGCCGATCTCCATGCCGCCCCAGGAACGTCTATGAAACGCAAAGTGCTGGTCGTCGATATCGGCGGAACTCACGTGAAACTGATGATCTCGCGCACCGAGAAGCGGAAGTTTGATTCCGGTCTGCGCATGTCGCCGAAGGAATTGGTTACCGGGGTCAAGAAATCAATCGCCGGATGGAAATTCGATGCGGTTTCGATTGGTTTTCCCGCGCCCGTCGTAAACGGCCGGATCACCAAGGATCCGAAGCATCTCGCTAAAGGCTGGACGAACTACAATTTCGGCAAAGCGCTGGGGAAGCCGGTCCGCGTTATCAATGACGCCGCCATGCAGGCTCTCGGGAGTTACCACGGGGGACGAATGTTGTTCCTCGGTCTCGGCACCGGCCTCGGCTCGGCGCTCGTTTGGGATAAGAACTTACTTCCGCTCGAACTGGGCGATTTGCCCTACGTCGGCGGGAATATCGAAACTCAGCTCGGGAAAATCGGACTGGAGATGCTCGGCCGCAAGGAATGGGAGGCCGAAGTCCATTACGCTGTCGCGCAACTTAAGTTATCTTTCATCGCTGATTACGTCGTGCTCGGTGGCGGGAACGCCAAGGCCCTGGCAAAAATCCCCGCGGGCGCCGAGCTCGGCCACAACCGGAATGCTTACCTCGGCGGCGCACGATTGTGGCTCACGGAACCGTCGAGCCGCCGCCAAAAGTGGAACGTGATCTAGATCCGCCGAGTCTTGTATGAAGCGGGTCTATTTTGTTCGCCATGGAGAAGCCGATTGGCCTGATTGGAATCGGCCAGACGACGAAAGGCCGCTGACCAAACACGGCCGAAGCGAAATAAAAAGGGTGGCGAAATTCTTGCGCCGGGTGGGAGCGGAGCCGCGCCTGATCTTCACCAGCCCGCTCGCGCGAGCGGCCCAAACAGCGCAGATCGCGGCCGAGCAACTCTGCCTCGGGCTCGGCCAGGAAGAGATGCTCGGCAAAGAATTTAGCGTTGAAGATTTTCGCAGCCTCGTGCGCGCCTGCCAGGTCGATAGTTTCATCATCGTCGGTCACGAGCCCGATTTCTCCCGCGTGATCGCGGAGCTTACGGGCGCGCGTGTCGTTCTCGCGAAAGGCGGCGTCGCACTCGTGGAGCTGACGGACGCGGCGGGAGAAGGCCGGTTGCGGTGGCTCTTTCCGCCGCGCTTTGCGAAGCGTCGCTGACCTCGGTGGCGTCCGCGCGGTCCAGCTGCGGTCTGAGATTTTATTCCCGCGCGAGGAGCACATTGCTGTACTGCGCCTTTCCCGTGACATCGTCACCGAGCCACTCCGGCGGGACAAACTGCCGGCAACGCTCTTCGTTTGCAAACTCCGCTTCCGCCACGACCAGCCCTGCGTTCCGCCCGCCATACACATCCACTTCGATGATCACATTCCGCCACGGAATGTCGTAACGCGTTTTGGTCAACCGACGACCGCGCGTGGCGGGCCAAAGCGCATCGAATTGATCCGTGGTCAAAATGATCTCGCGTTCTTCGCGCGCGGTCTTGTCGCCCCGTTTATACGTCAGTGAGCGAACATCCCCGGCTCGACGGAGCCGCACTTGCACGCCCCCTTTGTCGCTCGCGAGATACCCTTGCGTAATCTCAGTGTGCCGATAGCTCGCGAGATCGTCCGGTATTTTGCGCACGAGGAACTTTCGCTCGATTTCCACGTCACTATTTCGATCGATTGATTTCATCCTGCCCGGTTGAAAGATCGCAGAAAAACTCGTGGAAAGGAACACCGCTTGCCACGCAGCCTGAGCGCATTTACCGCGTGGATTTGCAGTGCTTCGGAATGGAAACATGCCAACTTTACCGCCAGTTCGTTTCCTTGCTGGAGACGTCCCACGAAATTAGCTTCCTGCCGCCACCGCCGCCTCGCTAAAAGGAGACCGTATGTTCTCGATCCACAAATTGCTCGGACAGGATGAAAAGTTTTTCGATTTGCTGGAAGCAAGCGCGCAACAGGCCGACAGCAGCGTTCATCATCTGGTCGCTCTGCTGGCGAGACTGGAAAAACATGATTCGCCCGAGAGTCTGGAGGAGTTCGTCCACAGCCGCCGCAAGGACAAGGAAATCACCCAGCAGCTCACGGAACAGCTCTGCAAAACATTCATCACTCCGCTGGAACGCGAAGACATTCAGGCGCTCGCGGCTGCCCTTTATAAAATTCCGAAGACGGTCGAAAAAATCGGGGAACGCATCTTGATTTGCCCGGAAGATCTACATGGCCGCAGTTTCCGCAAGCAGGTCGAACTGCTCGACCAGGCTGCGGAAGCCGTCCTCGCGATGGTCAAAACTTTGCGCAAGGGCACTGACATCGCGACCGCGCGCGAAATGAATCAGCGCATGCAAAACATCGAAGGCGACGCCGATAAGCTCGAGCTCGAGCTGCTGCGCGACCTGTATCATGGCGATTACGACGCCAAGCGCATGATCTTCCTCCAGGACCTCTATGAGCTGCTCGAAAAGGTGATCGATCGCTGCCGCGACGCCGGCAACGTCATTCTGCAGATCGTCCTGAAGCACTCCTGATCTCCGCGCGCCTGCATGGTCCTCTTCATCATCGTCGTGTTCGCGGCGATCTTTTTCGAGTACAGTAACGGGTTCCACGACGCCGCGAACGCGATTGCGACCGTCGTTTCCACCAAAGTATTGACGCCGCGTCAGGCGATCGCGATGGCTGCGATCTTCAATCTGACCGGTGCGCTCCTGGGAGGCGCGGTCGCTTCCACGATCGGGAAAGGTCTGGTCGATACCGCCGTGGTCACGATGGCAACCGTCCTCTGCGCGCTCATCGCCGCCATTTTTTGGAATTTGCTCACCTGGTGGCTTGGCCTTCCCTCCAGTTCCAGTCACGCGCTCATCGGCGGCATCTGCGGCGCCGCTCTCGCCACGGCTCACGGAGACTGGGCCGTCCTGAAATGGCACACCGGCTTACTGCCGAAAGTGATTGTACCGATGATCACCTCGCCCATCGCCGGATTCCTGATCGGAGGACTTTTCATGTTCATCCTGCTCGTGCTCTTCCGCTCGACCACGCCCCGCGTTGTGCACGGCATTTTCGGAAAACTTCAGATCCTGAGCGCCGCCTGGATGGCGCACAGCCACGGCACGAACGACGCCCAAAAAACGATGGGCATCATCACACTCGCACTCTTCACCGGCACGAAAGCCGGCACCTTCCACGCACTCCCTCCCTGGCTCGGATTCTTGCATACGCCCGTCTTCACGAACGTTCCCGTGTGGGTGAAAGTATTGTGCGCTGCCACGATGGCCGCAGGCACCGCCGCCGGTGGTTGGCGCATCATTCGCAC
>DASYVG010000142.1:0-4802 GCA_035937255.1 Chthoniobacterales bacterium
GCTTGAAATGGCCCCGCGAAATGAAGATGCCGTCTCCCTCCTCCAAGCTGATCGATTTGATCCAATGAATCGTGTTCTGCAGCACGAACAAGTCGCGCAACGCGAGCACGAGCTCATGCGGGAACATTGGATTCGATGGTACCGCGCCGACATTGAGGAAGAATGAGCCGGAGGGCTTGAGCAGGCGTCGCACTTCGGTCGCCCAATCGTGACACCATCGCAGGTAGCTGGCGCGATCCTCTGTGTCTGAGTAGCGCGCGTAGGCGATTCCCAGATTGTAGGGCGGCGAGGTGACCACAAGATCCACGCATCCGGTGCCAAGCTGCGACATGCCAATGAGGCAATCGGCGGGATGTAATTCGAACTTCGTCATCGCGTCTACTCTGTTTCGGTTGTCGGTCAGCCGCACAGCAAATTCGCGGCTCGTCCTGAGTTCTGGTATCCTGAGCGATGGCCGATAAGCCCGCGAAGTTGAGAATCGCAGATCGCGAGTTCGGATCACGCTTGCTGGTCGGCACCGGCAAGTTTGCTTCCAACGAAGCGATGCGCGACGCGCTTATCGCCAGCGGCACGGAAATCGTCACCGTCGCCTTGCGCCGCGCCGACCTTTCGGGGCGAAAAGACCCATTTGCGAACATTCTAGAATTTATCGACCCCAAACGGTTCCTCCTTTTGCCAAATACGAGCGGGGCGCGCACGGCGGCGGAAGCGATCCGTGCCGCGCGGCTCGCCGCCACGGCCGGGCTGCCGATGTGGGTCAAGCTCGAGATCCATCCCGATCCCCATTATCTGCTGCCTGATGGCGTCGAAACACTCGCCGCGGCTGAAGTCCTCGTGAAGGAGGGGTTCACTGTCCTGCCCTACATCAACGCCGATCCTGTCTTAGCGAAACGCTTACAGGATGTCGGCACCGCCACTGTCATGCCGCTCGGTTCTCCAATCGGGAGCAATCGCGGGATCGAGACGCGCGCGCAGATCGAAATCATCATTGAGCAGGCAACTGTGCCGGTGGTAGTCGATGCGGGATTAGGCGCCCCTAGTCAGGCGGCGGAAGCGATGGAAATGGGCGCCGATGCCGTCCTTGTGAACACGGCGATCGCGATCGCGGGCGATCCGAGCCGGATGGCACACGCATTTCGGAAAGCCGTCGAAGCCGGGCGCGAGGCGCGCGAAATCGGTTTGGCCGAAGCGCGATTGCATGCGTCCGCGACAAGCCCGCTCACGGGATTCTTCTCGTTACCGACCGAGCGATAGGCTCGGTGCCGAAACTTACGTTTCCGTGCTTCGCCGTGTCGGCAGAGGGTTTTCTCTCTCGGGTTTCCCCGGCGGCCCTGGCGGCGGTTTCGGTTTGCGGTTCAGTTTCGCACCGAGAGCTCGCTCGGCTTTGCGGGCGGGTGATGGACCCCGTGCTGTCGGTTTTTCAAGTTCCGCCACGTTAACCTCTCCTTGTTAGAAACGAATACAGCCGCCGTATCGGTCTTGTCGCTTGCCGGCTGGACTGGCGCGGCGGCGAGCTTTAGCTAAGATGCTCCGATGCCTTCGGAGACTATTGACCTGCGCGGTCATATCATTGATTCCCTGACTTTACCGAAAGTGCTGGACTCGATTCTGACCGAAGGCGGGAATTTCAAGATCGTCGAAATCAAGATTGGCCAGAAGCGCGCGGATCAAAGTTACGCGCGCATCGAGATTTCAGGGCCGACCCACGAAAAGTTGGACTCGATGGTGCTTCGCCTGCGCGAACTCGGAGCGGAAGTCACCAAGATCCCGGACGCCCAGGCTTCTCCACCGCGGCCGGATCCGGCGGCTTGAAGCGTTGGATCTATGCGGAATTTGCTTCTTTGCGCGCCGGATCATTACGGGATCGAGTACGAAATCAATCCCTGGATGAGTCGCGCCCGCGGCGCGGATACACCGCTCGTCCAGTCGCAGTGGAAGGGTTTGCACGACGCCCTTTCGACGCTGAACGCGCACATCGATCTCGTCCCGCCGCAGCCGAAGCTTCCGGACATGGTTTTCACCGCCAACGCCGGTCTGGCGGTCGGGCGGAAGTTCATCCCCAGTAATTTCCGGCACCAGGAGCGCGCGGGCGAAGCGCCTCATTTTGCACGCTGGATGGAGCAGCACGGCTACGAAGTCGTCTGGCTCCCGCAGACGCTTTATTTCGAAGGCGAGGGCGACGCGCTTTTCGGCGCCGACGCGCTTTTCTGCGGCTACAAATTCCGGAGCGACATCAACTCGCATCGAGCGGTCGCGGATATTTTGAGGTGTCTCGTGATTTCAGTCGAGCTGGTCGACCCTCGCTTCTATCACATCGACACTTGCTTTTGCCCGTTGTCCGACGGTTCCGCGATGTGGTTTCCCGGTGCGTTCGATGAATACGGCCAACGCGCGATTCGAGATCACATTCCCAACCTGATCGACGTCTCTCCCGAAGAAGCGGCGCGCTTCTCCTGCAATGCGGTGGTGTTGGAGCGCGACATCGTCTTGCCCGAGGGAGCCCCGAAGCTCGTGACGACGTTGACCGAGCGCGGCTTTACCTGTCACCCGTTGGCGATGACAGAATTCCTGAAGGCGGGCGGCGCTTGCAAATGCTTGACGATGTTTCTGCCGCAACGGGAAAGCTGTCGGGACTAGGGCCGGCACCGCTGCCGTTTTCGCAGCAGTTTAGCTTGGATCTTCGCGAGCGGCAGACAATTCATGACGTCCGTTTTCGTCAACCAGCCCTTTCTCGCCACGCCGATCCCGAACCATAATTCCTGGAGTCGCTCGGCCCTGTGCGCATCCGGATTGATCACGCACTTCACGCCTTTTTCCTTCGCCAACGGCCACCAGCGCCAGTCCAGATCGAGACGTTTGGGCGCGGCGTTGATCTCGATCCAGGTGCCAGTCGCAGCAGCCGCCTCGAGCACGGCTGGAATGTCGACGGCGTAGGGCTCGCGTTTCAAGAGCAAGCGCCCTGTAGGATGCGCGAGCATTGTAACGTAAGGATTCTCCAAGGCGCGGATGATGCGTCGTGTCATCTCCGCTTCCGGCAGACCAAACGCCGAGTGCACCGAGGCGACGACAAAATCGAGGCTGGCCAGAATTTCATCCGGAAAATCGAGCTCGCCGTTACGTAAGATATCGCACTCGATGCCCGCGAAAATGCGGAAGCCATCGCATTCTTGGTTCAGCTTTCGAATCGCAGCCTCTTGCGCGCGCAGATGCACCTCATCGAGTCCACGCGCTTGCACCGAGCTGCGACTGTGATCGGCAACACCAAGATATTCCAGGCCAAGCGCCTGCGCTGCCGCCGCCATCGTCTCCAGCGTATCGCGTCCGTCACTCGCACTGGTGTGACAATGGAATGTGCCGCGGAGATTTTCCTTCTCGATGAGGTCTGGTAACCGATCGGCGGCGGCGGCTTCAAATTCGCCACAGTTCTCCCGCAACTCCGGCGGCACGTAAGCGAGATCCAACGCGCGATACAATTCGGCCTCATCCCGAACTGCGGGAATTTTGGCGAGTGCCTTTGGCTTTACATCAGCCGGAGCCGCGGCGAGCCGATATTCATTCAAGGTCCAACCGCGCTGGAGCGCGCGACCCCGTAACACGACGTTGTGTTCTTTGCTCCCCGTAAAGTAGTTGAGCGCGAACGGATACTCCGCCGCTGTCACAACGCGCAGGTCACATTGGATTCCAGAGCGCAAACGCACGCTTGATTTCGTCGTCCCCTGCGCGAGGACCGCCTCTACCAACGGATGCTGCACGAAGGCGTGCGTGATCGTTGCGGGTTCGCGCGTCGCGACGATGAAATCCAGGTCTCGCACGATCTCCTTGCGCCGGCGATAGCTGCCCGCGATACAGACGTGGAGGGATTCAGGGTAAGCGGAAAGATCCTGGCGCAGGGTTTCAGCGTCGCTGGAAACTTCTCCTAACTGAAACGAGCCCGAATGTTTTGCGCGATCGGCAATCGCCTGGCACAATCTTTCCTGCGTCGCCTTTCCAAAACCGGGTAACTCTGCCACGCGCCCGGAGGCGCACGCTTCCCGCAGTTGCGCGACCGAACCGACCTGCAACTTATCGTGCAACGCCTTGATTTTTTTCGCTCCTAAACCTGGCAGCGCGAACAATTCGAAAATATCAGCCGGAAATTCGGCGCGCATTTCCTCGTAGACTTTCGTCGTGCCGGTTTCAATCAGCTCCTGAATGTTGGCGGCAATTGCTTTTCCGACTCCCGGTATCTTCGCCAGGACCTCTGGGTCGCTCAGATCGCCCACGTTTCCGCCCCAAGTCTCGATCGAGCGCGCGGCATTCGTGTAGGCGCGGATCTTGAAAACGTTGGCATCTTTTAGCTCGAGAAGCGTGGCCATATTCTCGAGCGTTTCGGCGATTCTCCCTTTGTCCACGTTTCCACAAATACGCGAGAATCCGGCAGCGTCGATTCCATCCGCACCGCCACGGTGCGCGTCATCCTCGCCGCCCGCGCAGTCGATCAGCAATCGAATTCAGCGATCGGCGACGACGGCGAGCTCTCCTGCGGTTGCGCTCGGCCGAGCCCGGCGCTGTTACATTCGCCCGCGCCGTTTGTAGAACTCGTAGCGGGCCAGAATGGAATCGACGTATTTTCGCGTCCCGGGGAAATCGATACTCTTCCGGAAGTTATTCGGCGGAACCACCACGGCGTCGTCTCCGCCCGCCCAACGGAGAGCGCGGCTCGCACCGGCATTGTATTCAGCCAGAGCAAACGGCAACGGATCGGTTTGATGCTGCCAGTGTTGAATCGCGCGACTGAGGTACCAGCTGCCAGCTCGCAGGTT
>DASYVG010000143.1:0-5502 GCA_035937255.1 Chthoniobacterales bacterium
CTAGCATACATCCAGAGACTTCGGTTTCGAATCTGTTTGGGGACCTCACGCGCAGTGCGGCAGCGAGAGAGCGGCCGTCATTCTCTGATCACCATCCCTGGCATGTCTTCATCCTTCAATGCAAGCCCCGCCGATTCGCGAACCCGGTTGTAATTCCCCACTGTCGGAATCTGTTCACGCAGGACGTAGGATGCACTCACAGCGAAAGAAGGAGCCCAGGGTGAAGCACGGCTCACACCTTCGGTAGCGCGATCGGATCCGCTATGCTAAAGATCAGGTAGATTCTCGATGCGCAATTCTGGTTGTCGCACTTCGACCAACTGCCAGTCCCATGGTTTCCAGCTCCGCTGGCGCCACTTAAACAAAAACGGCTCGCGTAACCCGTTCACGCGTTGCTTCGCGTATTCCGCCAGTTCGCTACCACTGCCGCGCAAAGTTATCCTGGTCGCGGTGGAACCCTCGCCGTTTTCGACCGTAAGCGCGCGCTCTTCACCCTCTACGCTGCAGGCGAGAAACTGTCGGAACACTTCCGCAAGATCAGCCAGCAGACGCGACCTGTCCTGTTGCCACTGATCGCGATAAGCCGGCGAGACAAGGTCGCCAACCGTGGACCAGTTTCGCCTTTCGATTGCGTGGAGCAAATGACGCTGATGCAATCTCACCTGCCGCGAGGGTTGCCAGAGAAGGAGGAGGAACAGCCCTATGCCCAAACCCGTTGTCGCAATCCCGTAGCGGGAAATCCGTATTTGCATCAGGCGCGATTAGATTCGCGGCCGGATAGTTTAGCCGCCGGGACCTGTCATCACCACGGGCGGGCCAACTTTGTGCTGCAGAGGACTGCGAGAAGAAGAGAGACGCTGACTGGAGGACGCATGGTCGGACTGATTATCCCGCATCGGTCGCTCCTGCAAACCATTCGCGTTCTCCGCCCCCGCGCTTCGCTCAGCTATCGGCCAGATAACAACCATCCAGACCGGCGAGCACGCCGCTTCCAGGTTCGCGTTTCGGCAAGTTCCAGGATGACGAACAGTTCATTCGTTAGGCTCGGGCCGCAAACACAAGCGCGCGCATTTGCCCCTGGATCGCGCCATCCCCGAAACGGCTGCGGAGCACATCAGCGACTGCGTCCCTCACCCGTGGCAGGGCCGCAGCGTCACGCTTCACGATCGCGACGACAATCGGACTTCCTTCCACCAGGCCACGCGCGGCGGCGGCTGCGGAGAGACTGCGACTGGTGAGAGCAAGTTCCGTCATCTGCACGTCGCGGAATCCGGCCTCCTGCAGTTCCGCACGAATGGCGGCGCGATCATGGTAGCCGAACGGGATATGATAAAAAGCAGGCGGATCGTCGTCAAAAAACTGACCGACGGTCTCGTGTGCGATGCGCGTGAACTCATTGTGTGCGAGTGAATCCCAGACGTTAAAAACGAAAGCCCCGTTCGGCTTCAAGACGCGTTTTGTCTCGCGCATCGCCGCCCCTTTCTCCGGCACAAACATGAGTCCAAACTGGCAAATCACGGCATCGAAGGTTTCAGCCGCGAACGGAAGCGCCGCCGCGTCCGCCTGCCTCCACTCGACGCCTTCGGTGGCGCGGAACTTCTTGCGCGCGAAATCCATCATTGCTTCGTTCAGATCCGAGGCGACGAGCTTGGTCGAGGGCGACAAACAATCGCGCAGCCGTCGTGTCACGATCCCGGTGCCACACGCGATTTCCAGCACCGCGCCATCATCAAGCACGGAAATACGCTCGACCAAGTCGGCGGCATACGGCTGGAAGAGCATCGGGCCGAGAAAGCGATCATAGTTCTCGGGCACGCTGCCGGAAAACGGCGCAGCTTCGTTGCTCTTTTCTGGGGCGGACTGGCTCAATCTCCACTGCTTTCCGGTTCGTCGCCTTCGCGATCGCGAGTCGCGAACGGGACGAAGCTTTTCTCGATCCGCGTCACCCACGGAGAATATCTTTCGTTGCGCGCGTGCGGGTAGGTGATGCGGAGCGCGATCCACTTCGAACCCTTGGTATATTGTTTGCGATAGAACTCCGTTCCATCCGGCGTCCCACGCCCGAGAGGACGAACCACGTCTCCGCTTTCCTCTTATAGGTGACGGTGTTGCCGAGCAGATCGAGTTCTTTCTGGTAGCGGGCTTCGAGTGTGTCGCCGCTATCGGCAGCGTCAGGCTGCAAGACGGCTTCGACACTGAATTCAGCGTCGGGCGTTTTGAACGAACACGCACTCGTCCCGGGATCGCGGGAATGCACCAGACCCGGCGGATATTTTAGCACAAACTGGAAGCGCGGATCCGAACAAGCCTGCCATTCGCTTGCCGCCGTGCCGGCGAGCAAGGATCCCCAAAGGAGCGCGCACGCAAACGCGGCGATTCGGTTTCGGATCATAAACGCGACGACGAGCAGGTAACTTTCACGTGCGCGGCGTCGAATTCAACCGGCCCGCGAGGCACGCAGCATTCCTGGCAGGGAAAGGAGCGCCCAGGCACCTTCCAACACGATGAAGCCGAGGCGATGATCGATGAGCGCCACCCACGTCAGCAACGCGGAGCCGACGAAATTCAAAACATTGAAGGAACGGTCGGTGCGATCGAGCCAGCCGCGTTGCAGGCCGACATATCCGGCCAGAATTAGAGAGGCGCCGATGAGCGAAATGATCTGGTAAAGCATCGTTCTGCTTCGTGTGCCGGACAGATTTCAGTCTCCTCTGAGCTCAAGTTTTCGGAACGGTTTCGGGAGAAGCATGACGCATTCGGCCACAGCAATTAGCGGGGCTGCGAGAGCGGGCGCGCGTTTGTTTGCCGCTCCGCCTGAAATTCTTTTGAAGGAAAGCTTCATTAATCTCAGCGCGACGGCGATGAGAGGGGCGCGCTTTTCCGGCAGCTCAATGGCACCTACATTGCCGCCGCGGATTTTCTCGAACGGCCACTGCTCGAATAACCACCATTTCTCCCGCTCCGGATCGTGTCATTTTTCGGAAGCGAAGTCGCGTGCTCCGACTAGTTTTTCGCGTTGCAGTTCGATGCGACGTAAGCACCGGTGAAGACGATTTCCCCGGTCCCGCCTGGGCGGCAATCACGAACACTTCAATTCATGGCTCTACACGAAACAGCGCGCATCCCGGAGGATCTGAGCGGTCGCGCGCGCCGCATACCGCTGGAGAAGATCGGCTGGCGACAAACGTTTCGCGCCTTGCGGCACCGGAATTACCGGCTGTTTTTTTACGGTCAACTCGTCTCGCTCATTGGCACCTGGATGCAGCAGACGGCGATGAGCTGGTTTGTTTATCAGATCACTGGCTCGAAGTTTCTTCTCGGCGCGGTCTCCGCCATCGGTTCTGCGCCGATGATGGTGTTCTCGATCTGGGGCGGGTCTCTCGCGGATCGCTATCCAAAGCGAAATATCCTGGTGGTGACGCAGACCGCGCAGATGCTCTGCGCATTTTTGCTCGCCGCTGGCGTCTGGGCGGGCTTCGCCTCGCCGCTCTTCATCGTTATGGTGGCGGCCTTGAATGGGAGCGCGATGGGATTCGATATGCCCGCGCGGCAGGCGTTCACTGTCGAAATGACGAGTCGCGAGGATCTGCTGAATGCCATTTCCCTGAACAGCTCGATCTTCAACGGCGCGCGCATCGTCGGCCCGGCCTTGGCGGGTCTCGTGGTCGGCGCGATTGGCGTGACGCTCTGCTTCTTTGTTAACGGTCTGAGCTACATCGCCGTTATCGCCGGTTTGCTCATGATGCGGCTGCCGCGCTCCGCGGCACCGGCCGCCGCAGTTTCCCCGGCAGACCATGCATGGAGCGGGCTCGTTTATTGTTTCCGGCATCAACGCGTGCGGACAATACTGCTGCTCTATTTCGCCGTCGGCGTATTTGGCTGGTCCTACACTGTGTTGATGCCAGCGTTTGCCCGCGATGTGCTCGGAATGGGTTCCAATGGTTACGGCATCTTGCTTTCTGCGAGTGGCATGGGCGCTTTTGTCGGATCGCTGGTGGTCGCGACTTACGGACAGGTGCTGGCACCGCGCCGCATCGCAATCGGTGGTGTGCTAATGTTTTCGGCCTCGGTGCTGGCGTTTGCCTTCACATGGAATTTTGTGCTCGCGCTCGTGTTTCTTTTCATTTCGGGATTCGGCCTGCTGCTCTTTTTCTCCACCTCTAATACCGTCGTGCAGACGATTGTGCCGGATGACATGCGCGGCCGGGTCATGGGGGTATGGTCACTCGTCTTTGGCGCGATGATCCCACTCGGGAGCCTGGAAGCGGGAGCCGTCGCGCATTGGCTCGGAACGTCGTTCGCGCTGGCTTTCGGAGCGATAGTTTGCGCGATTGCAGCGCTGACTACATTGCTCGTCATTATGCGGCGCCAAACCGCAGAGAGCTAGACAGCAGCTCGCGCTCTTGCTAGCGATTTAGCTGTATGTATCCGGAGTCATGAAAGCGAGCTACCGATCCTTCACCAGACATTGCGGCATCATAACCTGTTGCGTCTCGGCCTTGCTCCTCGCTGGTTGCGCGGAGCCGGTCCCGGCGGGCGAACGCATACGCGAGGAAGGAGCGGCTGCGCCGCCACCGGTGCAGGGCCCACTCGGCCAGCGGGTTGATCCAACCGGAGAACCGCAGCGCTGACTCGGCTCGGTTCGGGTTGCGCTGTCCGCGAAAAATCGCGGCCCGGAATTTTCCCCGTGCCGCATGCCGTGAGGCCTAGCCGCCGAAAACCTTTTTTACCTCGCCGACTTTGCGCGTGACTTTGCCACCTGCTTTTTCAGCGGTGCCGCGATCACGCAGGTTCTGGTTTCCCGTCGCTTGCCCCGCTTTCTCCTTCACTGTTCCGCGCAATTCCGCCGCCCGGCCCTTCGCTCGATCTTTTGTGCTGGATTTCATGCCTCTGATTCGCAACCGGCCCGGACGAAGGCCGCTTGTCGACTCTCAGAGTTCGCATGCGTGAGGTTGGATCGAGTGAGGGAGAACGCCGCCGCCTCGCGATCGCAACTCAGCGCCCGCTCCGCCTAACGAGTCACGCGAATAATCAGGGGCTCTTGATGACGTAGGTGCCCGCCAGCATGTCGTGCAAGCCTTGCTTGCGTTCGGTGAATGCGACCATGAGCACGCCGATGCACAGGATCAGGAACGAGAGAACGAGCCCGAAGTAGCGGCCGACCGCATTCAGGTAGGAGAGCTGTTCGCCTTCTGTCGTGATCACGCTCAGACCGCAAATTTTCTGCCCCAGACTCGCCTGCATGGCGGACGACCAGAACATGGTGAAGTAGAGAAACCCGAGAACGAAGTTGAGAAGTCCCGCGGCTCCGCCGGCCACGCCACTCGTTTCATGGTCGACGCCCAGCCGCGTCACAATTCCGATCATCAGACCGAGGAAAAAGCCCGTGATGCCAAGGATGACGCCGTCGATCAGGTAGGCAAGAAAACGGATCCAGAAACCTGCGTAGTGATGAACTGGCGTTGCCGCCAAACTTGCTGGAGCGGAATACACCGGCGGTGT
>DASYVG010000144.1:0-1895 GCA_035937255.1 Chthoniobacterales bacterium
CCGCCTCCGCCGGTTGTGATGATCTTATTGCCATTGAATGAAAAAATACCGGCTCGTCCGAATGTGCCCGGTGCAATGCCGTCACATAGTGCTCCTAACGCCTCGGCAGCATCCTCGATTATCGGAACCTCATAGCGCTCACAAACGGCCGTAATCTCGCGCATATTGGCGCTTTGGCCATACAAATGGACTACGATGACGGCCTTCGGCAGGCGGCCGCGACGTGCGCGCTCTCTAAGTGCTTCCGCCAGCAATGCCGGATCCATATTCCAAGAGATACGTTCGCTGTCGATGAAGACTGGAGTCGCACCCACATATGCGATCGGAAACGCGCTCGCGGCGAACGTCAGCGTGCTGACGATGACCTCGTCACCGGGGCCTATCCCATTCGCGACGAGGGCCAGATGCAGTGCGGCGGATCCCGAGCTCAGAGCCAGGGCGTGATCGATGCCTATCGACTCGGCAAACTCGCGCTCGAATGCGTCTACCTGTGGACCGAGCGGGGCTACCCAGTTGCTCAGGAATGCATCCTGAACTAGACCTAGTTCCTCGTGGCCCATGTGCGGCGTCGAGAGAAGAATCCGCTCACGCGTCACCTTGCCAACTTCCGGCAGGCCGCGATAGTCATTGATCGATTGCAGATCCATAGAGAGGAATTAGTTATGCTGAAGCGTCGGCAAATTCGTAAGGCGGCGGGGAGAGCGACTGCTCGACGAAAACAACACGGCAACCGCCGCCAATGTGAATAGGACCCACACGAACTGGGAGAGCGGGGATTCAACGAGGAAAAATGTTGTTATGGTAAGGGACGCCTTGAGGATTGCGTCGTGCGGCGTCATCACTATGATAGTATCGGTAATCCAAAGATAGAGCGCAAAGATTGGCAATACCAAGAGTTGGAGGAGAATTCCGCCGAAAACGAAGAGCTCGCCGAAAATGCTCAGGCTGATACCGCCGCTAGACGCCCGGACGTCACCGAAATACGCCTCGACTATGCGAAACCCTGGCGGCGCGATGCGTGGATGACCAAGGACTCCGGCAGGCACGAACGGTTCGTAGAGCCCGCGAAAGAAATCAATGGTCGGAAGAAACTTCCCGGAGGCAACAGCCGACCAGACCTTCGCATTAACCTCGTACCCGATGAAGCGCTCGAAAATCACGGCAAGTGGATTGTCGACCGATACTTGAACCGTAGCCGATCGATATATCTGGAACACCACAAAAAAACTCGCAAGCAAAACGCCGCCGATCACTGCGATCCGTCGGCTCCTTTTGCGCGACCCTGCCAGGAGCATCGAGCATAGCCATAGTGTGCCGAGAAACTGCAAGACAGGACCTCGAAAGCCGTACAGGCTGAAGAGCAAGACGGCTACGATCGACCCAATGGCGGCAAGCAGATGACGCCGCTCCACATAGGCGCGCAACGCGCATAGGGACAGAAAGAAAACCGCTACGATCCCGACAGTTGATCCTCCGAGATCGTTGCTGCGATGACTGTCGATGCGGACGACCCAATCAACGACGCCGAACGGCCGAATGAGCCTATAGATCAGCACGCACCCGACTGCGGCAGAGGCCCATAGCATAAGGCCGAGTGGGGCACGGCGTGGACCGAGATTGAGGAATGTATTGGTTCGATACACGCGCGCGGCGAAATAGAGCGTCGTAATGGTCGCCCAACCCACGACAACATTAGCGAACACCTGCATGAACCAGTCAAGATACTGTGGGACCAAAGGGAGGCCTACCGCGTCCTCGGGACGCGGAAGCAGTAGCGTGTTGACCAAAGACAACGGGAACTGGAGAAGAACGGCGAAATCAAACATCGCCTTCCCATAGGCGCTAATCCGCAAGTCGATCCAGAAACTGGCGAGCAGAAACATTCCAAAAACGAT
>DASYVG010000145.1:0-2164 GCA_035937255.1 Chthoniobacterales bacterium
TGTTACCGCAGGGCGAAGCGCAACCGCGCTTCAGCGTTAAATTCTACCTCGTCGCGATGTTGTTTATCCTTTTCGATCTCGAGATTGTCTTCATGTATCCGTGGGCCGTCGTCTATCGGGAAACGATCGTCGCCGATAAGACGATTCTCTGGAGCATGCTCAGCTTCGTTTCCATCCTGATGGTCGGGTACGTTTACGCCCTCAAAAAAGGCGCGCTCGACTGGAAAAATTAAGGCCCATTCCGGCTGTCGGGAATACGCGTCGCGGGCGCCCCGTTTCGCGCTTGCGTGCCATCGCCTCACCGCCTAATCGTTTAGCCGCCATGGTCCACCACATCATTCTCTGCAAACTCAAGCCGGAGGTTACGCCGGCGCGAATCGAAGAGATGATGATGAATACGCGGATGCAGCTCCTGAAGATTCCCGAGGTGCTGAGCATCAAATGCGGGAAGCGCATTCATCCGGAGATGCCGTGGCCGTTCTTTATCGCGATCGACTTCGATTCGACGGATAAACATGAAATCTATCGCGAAGATTCGATTTACGTGAAGTTCGTCGAGGAAGTGATCAAACCGAACGTGGCGGAGTCGCTCGAGCTCGATTTCGAAGGCGATCCCGGCAAAGACGTGCGCTTCTCCTAGCCGAGCGACGCGGTCGCGGCAGAGTGCGTTGCTAATCGAGCGCGGTTCACGCAGGATGGCGCGCAGCCTGATGCGACTCGCCTACCTGTATTCGCGTTACCCGGTGCTTTCGCAGACCTTTTGCGACACTGAAATGATCGAGCTCGAACGCCAGGGGTTTGAGCTCGTGATCGGCTCGATTCATCCGCCGCTCACCACGATGCGGCATGCCCACGCCGGGCGTCTGCAGGCGCCGATTCAATATGCGCCGCCGCCGCCGATCCTGCGCATCTGGGAAGAAAAGGCCCGAAAGGAAAGGCGTTGGCCGGCGGCCCTCGTCGCGGCCCACGAGCAGAAGTATGGTTCTCCCGCGAAGGCCGCTTTACGGGCGCGCAATGCCTGCTATTTCGCCGATCGTTTCGAACGCGAAGGCGTCGATCATCTGCACGTCCACTTCGCAAATCGCGCGGCCCATACCGCGCTCTTTCTCCACGCTATCAGCGGCCTTTCGTTCAGCATCACCGCGCACGGCCAGGATTTCATGGCGGATCTGGGCAACGACGATTTGCTGCGCGAAATTTGCGCTGCCGCGCAGTTTGTCGTGGTCGAGACAGATTACAGCCGCCATCTGCTCGCAGCTCGTTGTCCAGATTCAGCCGCGAAAATCCATCGTGTTTTCAATGGGATGGATCTGTCGAATTTTCCGCCCGCCATGGGGAGCGCGCGCGACGACCGTCCGGTTCACATCATCAGCATCGGACGTCTCGTCGCCTTCAAAGGCTTCGATCATCTGATCGCCGCCTGCGCCAGATTGCGCGACTCAGGGCTCAGGTTCACGTGCGAGATCGTAGGCGACGGTCCGCTCCGCGAAGCGTTGGAAAATAAAATCCGTGCGCTGCATCTTTCCCATCTCGTCAGCCTGATGGGTGCGCTTCCGCAGGAGCAAGTTCTCGCCCGGCTGCGCGAGAGCGACATCTTTGCGCTCGCCGCGAACACGGACGACGCCGGCGCAAGCGACATCTTCCCGACCGTGATCCTGGAAGCGATGGCGTCGGCGAAGCCAGTTGTCGCGACGTTGACCGCCGGAATTCCGGAGTCGGTCGCGCATGGACAAACCGGACTTCTGGTTGCGCCTAACGACGAAGCGGGCTTCGCGTCTGCCCTCGCGCAGTTAGTTAAAGATCGCGAGCAACGCGCGCTCTTCGGATCGGCCGGCCGCGCTCGAGTGGAAGAATGCTTCCAAATTGGAACGACCGTTGCGCCGCTCAAGGAACTCTTCCAACAAGTGCCGCCACGGCAGAAGATGCAGTCATCATCCGGGATGGCTGCAGCCGTAAAGTCGATCGCCTATCTGATTGATTTCTGGCCCGACAAACAACTGCCGATGCTCGAGGAAGAGCTGACGCAAATGCGGCGCCGAGATGTTCCAATCGTTCCATTGGTTTTTCGCACTCCGGCCGACCCGACTTTGAACGAGGCGCAGCAGAACGCAGCGCAGCGTTTCGAATTCCTGCCCGATGCGATGGTCATCGAGGCAGAATGGCG
>DASYVG010000146.1:0-1713 GCA_035937255.1 Chthoniobacterales bacterium
CGACACGATCGCATTCTATGGCAACGGCAAAGTTCACTCCCCGAACCTCGGCAAATTGGCGGCTGAAGCGACTGTGTTTCAGCGCGCCTACGTGACGCAACCGGTCTGTTCGCCTTCGCGCTCCTCGCTCATGTCCGGCACCTGGCCGCATGCGAACGGTGTTACGCGCAACAGCGTGCCCCTCACCTCAAAGATTCGGGTTCTTCCGGAATTGTTGACGGATCCCGATTATCGGACCGCCTACTTCGGTAAGTGGCACCTAGGTGACGAGACCAAGCGGCAACGCTCTTTTCAGGAATGGATTGCGACCGAAGATGTCGGCGGCTACACCGAATTCCTCATCGCGCATGGGCGGTGCCCCGACCAGCCGGACGATTCGTTTTCAACGCTCGCGGTGAGCAGGTTACCGGCTGAGCTGTCCAAGCCCCGGTTTCTGGAATCCCATGCCTGCCGTTTCATAAAGGAAAACCGCAGCGCTCCGTTCATCTTATACGTTGCCTTCGCCGAACCGCATTCACCGTATAATGGGCCATTAAATGACGAACATCAGCTTGCCGAGGTCGAACTCGATCACACAGCTCTCGTGCCGCCGAACAGCGACGTGCCGTTGCGCTATCGGCTCATGCGCGAATGGCAGCGTAACTACGCCGAGCGCGACCGCCAGCGCGGATCCGATCTCTATTTCTTCGGCAGCACGCCGGAGGATTATCGTCGCATCAAGCAGCGCTACCTCGGGCTCGTGACCCTGGTCGATGAAAGCATCGGCGCGATTCTAAAGTGCGTGGAAGGGGCCGGGATTGCCGCACACACAATTGTCGTTCACACCAGCGATCACGGGGACATGATGGGAGCGCATCATCTCTTTGCCAAGGAGGTGATGTTCGAAGAAGCCGTCCGCGTCCCGTATTTAATTCGGCTGCCTGGACAACGATCTGGTCACATCGTCAAGCAAGGCGTCAGTCACATCGATTTCGTCCCGACTCTCCTGGATCTGCTCGGCCAGCCGCCGGCCACGCAATGCGTTGGGAAAAGCCGAAGTCGTCTCGTGCAGGGCGAGGAGATGCCGCCGGAGAACATCTTCATCGAGTGGTCGCCGAACCGGACGAAAATCAAAAAAGGAACGGCCCTGGCTTCGCGCCGCGCCGTGCAAGGCGCGATCGAGGAGTCGACCCGAACGGTTATCCTGCCGGACGGATGGAAGCTGTCGTTGCGCGACAAGGATCTGAACGAACTCTACAACCTGAACGATGATCGCTTTGAGATGCGCAACCTCGCGGCGGAGACACGGCATGCCGACGTTCTCGTTCGAGGTCGAGATGCAATCCGGCGGTGGCAGGCGACGGTGGGTGATCCGCTGAAATTGTAGCGCGGTCGCGGATGCCGAAAACGGCGCGCGAGCAAACGCCAACCACTCGGAACGTTTCACAGCTTGCCCATGGTGACGCGTTCCCGAAGGGGCCGTTGGAAGCGCGGAGGCAACTCGATCTTCGTCTGCCGGATGCTTTCGTAGCAATTTCGCGTCAGGCGCCCGCCGCGCGTGCTTTCCCCGAAGACGGCGTAGTTCTCTTTCGTCACATGAAGCCGGTGATCCGACAGTTTTAAAATCTCGAACTGTTGCTCGCACATGAGCTTCGCGTTCGGTATGTGCCCGGACATCTCCGAAAAAAAATGGCGCAGGACCTTGGCGCGCAGAAATTGGTGAATCCAGATCTG
>DASYVG010000147.1:0-10668 GCA_035937255.1 Chthoniobacterales bacterium
TTGGTCTCTCGCAAAATCCGGCTGCAAACGACTTTGGGCCCAGGCCGTTTCCAATCGAGCGGGTCAACGTCCCAGATAATGATCTTGTAACCGAATTCCTCGTGAATCCACCGCTTCTGGCGCGGTGTGACTGAACCGTAGGGCGGCCGCATCAGCACTGGGTGAACGGCAATGGCAGCCACGATCGCATCGTCGGTTTTGCGCAGTTGCGCGCGCACCCCATCGTCCGACATCTTGCCGAGGTTTGGGTGCGACCAGGAGTGATTTGCGATCTCGTGTCCCTCCCGGACAGCGCGCTTCAAAATCTCGGGATACTCGGCCGCATTCTGTCCGACGACGAAGAAGGTCGCTTTCATGTGATGCGCGGCCAGGAGGTCGAGTAGCTTTGGTGTTAACGACGTGTGCGGACCGTCATCGAAAGTCATCGCAACGTAAGGCCCGTCGACGTGGACGGAACTAAAGGTGATTTGGGGACCGCTGGCGGGGTTGGGTTCAGAAGACTGGACCGATCTCGGCGGTGCCGCGTTCTCCTGTGCCGCTGTCAGCCCCACGGTCAAAAACCCAACGCCAAAGAGGAGGGCAGAGCGGGGAAACAAAGACATTTCTCGAGAGCTGGAGGGCGGGCGCCGAAACTTCGGTGTATCTAGCAGAGGCGCATCGCAACGCAAGACGGTGGGGAATCTGTGGTATTTCGGCGCGAGGCGGCATCTAAAGTCACCGCCCGACCGCCTCGGGTGGCAACTATCTTGCTCCGTCACAGCGTGGGGCGCGGTCCCTCCGGGTTGACCTTCCGCTTCTCCACATGAAAATCCTGGTAGTCGAAGATCACGAGGAGAGTCGTCGCAATTTGCGGCGGCTGATCGAACGTCGCGGCCATGAGGTGACTGCGGTGGGGAGCGCGGAGGAAGCCGCCACCGCTTTACAGGCCGAGAAGTTTCCTTTCCTGATTCTGGACTGGATGCTCCCTGGCAGGAGCGGCGTTGAGCTTTGCCGTGAATTGCGCGCGGCCGAGAACAGCGATGAGATGTTCATCCTGCTGGTCACAGCTCGCGCGGACACAGCGGATCTGCAGCGTGCGCTGGAAGCGGGCGCAAATGATTATCTGTCGAAGCCGTTGGATATCGAGTTGCTGAACGTCCGACTCTCCGTCGCCGAGCGGCAGATTCGCGAACTAGCGGAACGAAACCACGCGCGAGCGGCGTTGCAGGAGTCCGCGCGCACGATGACGAACATCCTAGAGAATACTACCGATGGATTCTTCGCCGTCGATTACGCGTGGAAGTTCACGTATTTGAATCCCGAAGCGGAAATTTTGCTGGGGCGCGAGCGCAACGAACTCCTCGGCGACGAGTTGTGGGAGACATTCCCGGCGCTGCTCGGCTCTCCCTTTGAAACGAATTACCGGCGCGTGATGAAAGAAGAAATCGCTCTGGAGTTCGAAGCGAGCGATTCGAACGGGAAGAACTGGTTCGAGGTGCACGCCTACCCGAGCGGGGGCGGCATTTCCGTATTCTTCCGTGACATTACGGAGCGGAAGCGCACCGAGGAAGAGCGCCTCACCACCAGCAAACTCGAATCGCTCGGAACGCTCGCGGGCGGCATCGCTCATGATTTGAATAACATTTTGACCGTCATTTCGGGAAATATCGGCCTGGCCCAACTGGAGGCGCCTGCGGACTCCGGCAGTCTCCTTTCCTTTTTATCGAAGGCGGGACAGGCCGCGCAGCACGCGGCGCATCTCTCCAGTCAGCTCCTCACGTTTTCGAAGGGCGGCGCCCCGCTCAAAAAAGTTGTTTCCATGGCCGAATTGCTCGAGCAGGCGACCGAGTTTTCGCTTTACGGTTCAAATCTGCGTTCTGATATCGACATTCCCTCCGACCTTTGGAAAGCGGAGGTGGACGGCGGCCAGATCGAGCAGGTTGTGAACGCGCTGCTCCTGAACGCCCGCGAAGCTATGCCGCATGGCGGGACAGTTTCAATCAAGGCGGCCAACGTGGAACTGGAGGAGCGGACCGGCGCACTTCTTCCGGCGGGACGGTTTATCAAGGTGATCGTGACCGACGCGGGCTACGGCGTGCCCGAAGAGCTCACGACGAAAATCTTCGATCCATATTTTACGACCAAACCGACCGGGAGCGGGCTGGGATTGGCCATCAGCTATTCCATCGTCAAAAAACATGGCGGCTTACTGCAGTTGGAATCAACGGGACCGGAAGGTTCGGTCTTCGCCTTTTATGTTCCGGCCAGCGATGAGAAATTGGCCGCGCCTGATCATCGCATCGCAGACCGCACTTTCCATTTCAATCATCAGCGTGTGCTGGTGATGGATGACGAAGCGGCTATTCGTGAACTCACCTCACAATTACTCAGCACGCTCGGTTACGAAGTGACTGCAGTTCCTGATGGGAGCGAGGCCGTGCGCCTCTACGAGCGGGCGCTGCGACGAGGAGAAAATTTCCAGGCCGTTATTCTCGACGCGACCGTGCGTGGTGGCATGGGCGGGCTCGCCACGATCGAGCGTCTTCGCGGCATGGACCCGCAGGTGAATGCGATTATTTGCAGCGGCTACTCCGATGAAGCCGCACTTTCGGCGTTCCTCGACTACGGGTTTCGCGGCGCTTTGCCTAAGCCTTTCACGCGTCGCGAGCTAGCCGATGCGCTCCAGCGGGCATTCGAAGCCGGAAAAGTGAACTAGCGGCGCGGTCGTGCCGTGCTCAACCTTTGCGGATTTTTTCGAGCTCCGCGATGAAGGCTTCGGGGCCGCCCGGCATGTAGCCGAGTTCACCGACTTTCTGACCGACGCCGTTCAACACCACGATCGTCGGGAACCCTTCAATTTGATAGTGCTGCGCGAGCTCCTCGTTCTGCTGCTGCATGGCTGTGTTCAGTTTTTTCCCGCGGGGGAAATCAACTTCCATTAAAACCAGATTCTTTGTCGCGTAATCCTTGAACTCCGGCTTCGAGAAGACTTCGCGATTCAGCTTGATGCACCAGCCGCACCAATCGGAACCGGTGAAGTCAACCAAAAGCAGCTTACTGCCTGTTTTTGCTTCCTGTTGAGCTTGCTTGAAGTCCGTCAGCCACGTCACGTCCGCGCGAGCGCTGCAGGCAAAGATTGCGAGAAGTGCGGCGGCGATGATTGCAAACCGAAGTCCGAAGATTTTCACAGAGTGAGCTTCCGGCATGGTTTACGCCTACGCAAGCTCTCGCGGCTCGACAAGCGCGGAGGCAGAGCGTCTGTACAGAGCTAGCCCGGCGAGGAGGCGCCGGGCTAAACCAAATAGATAAGATTGCGTTACTTTATGTGACCGGATACGAGCTTCGTCATCTCGAACATGCTGACCTGGCTTTTGCCGTTAAAGACTGGCTTTAGCGAGTCGTCGGCATTGATCATGGTGCGCTTCTTTTTGTCCTGGCACCCGTTTTTCTTGATGTAATCCCAGAGCTTCTTCGTCAGCTCGGAGCGCGGGAGTGGTTTAGAACCAACGATCGCGGAAAGTTTTTCGTCGGGCTGCACCGGTCGCATAAAGGCGGCATTCGGTTTACGTTTGGAAGGACTCTTTTTGGTTTTGGTTTTCGGCATAGACGCTGATTAATCGTTCGCTCGTGCGAGAGCAATAATAATTTTCACACTGCAACTAGGACCTAATCGGCACGCCGGACCGCCAGCGCCGCCATGTCGTCAGCGCGCGGTTGGCCCGAATCGCCAACCGCGGCGGATTTCACGACGCGCATAAGCAGCGCTTCCGCCGATTTTTCCGGCGGCGCCAACATGTCAGCGAGTTTCGCCGGAGTCATGCGCTGATTGGTCCCTGGAAGGGCGCCGAGCAGGCCGTCTGTATACAATAAGAACGCGTCTCCCCGCTCGAGATTCACGGAAAGTTCGGCGAACTGCGGCTGCTCCACCAAACCGAGCGGCGGGGCCAGAGAGGCTACCAACTCGGATGTTCCATCGCGCCTCGCGACCAGGAGCGGAGGATGTCCGGCACCTACGACGCACGCACGTCCGGTTTCCGGCTCCACGGCCACGCACATCGCCGTCATAAATGAGCGCGCGCCGAAGATGCTGCGGAAATCGTCGTTCACCGCTTTCATGATTTCCGCTGGATCGCTATTCTCGGCACTGCCGTGGTGAAAAAGCAGCTTCGCCAAAGTCGTGATCAAGGCGGCCGCGGCGCCATGACCGGTGGCGTCGGCGATCCAAAAAAGAGTGCGGCCATCAGCCATTCGCAGCCAACCATAGATATCGCCGCCGACTTGGATAACCGGTTGGTAGACTGCGGCGATGTCCCATCCTGGTAAGACAGGCGGCTTCTGCGGGATCAATGACTGTTGGGTCAGGCGCGCCGCAGCGAGATCGCGCTCGAGGTTGTGCCGCCACGCTTCCAACTCATCGTTTTGCTGCTGAAGCTGACCGCGCATCAAGCGTAGCCGCAGTTGCGTTTCGATGCGGGCGCGCAGCACGGCCGGATTGATCGGCTTTGTCACAAAATCATCTGCTCCGGCCTCCAGGCAGAGCACTTCGCTCTCTTCACCGCCATGGCCGGTTAGCATGATCGCTGGCAACTGCGCGATCGCAGGATTCGAATCCGCGCGCAAGCGCTCCAGGACTTCAGCGCCGTTCAGGCGCGGCATGTCAAAATCGAGCAGCAGCAGTGACGGGGGATCCGCGTGGAGCAATTCGAGCGCCTGAATTCCGTCGCTCGATTCCCGACAAGTATATCCCGCCATCGAGAGCGTCCGGATGAGCAAGCGACGACTCGTCGGATCATCGTCAGCCACCAGAATTTGGTCGGTTTTGGATGTGGGCATCGCGGTCATTTGTTAATCGGAAATGACAACGCGCCAAATCCTATTTTTTACCCGGAAGTGTAATTCATCGCATCGGGATGAGAACTTGAGTAGGAGGCATGACTGAAACCATCCTCAGCACTACCGCCTTTGACTTCGAAGGGTTACCGCGTTACCCGCCACGTTGGAATTGGTGCGTGGCATCGTTGTGCGATCGCGCAGCGTCATCGGAAATATCGGTGCCGCTCTGCAGACAATTGTCGGAGGTATCACCATCTATACGAACTTATGCGAGCGGGCGCGACAGGACGCGTTCGCTGCGCTTTGCCAGCATGCGGTTGAGCAGGGAGCCAACGCAGTCATCGGCGTTCGCTATGATGCGACTGAGGTGATGCAAAGGGGTCACGGAGATGCTGTGCTATGGGACAGCGGTGCTGATCGAAAAAGCGATGTGAGGGGGAACGGGCCGGCTCAGGTCCGCTGCCTTTCTTGTCGGTCACAATCGCCAAATAGCGATTGTCAGTCTCGGGACTTTGAATTAGAACGTTCGCACATCCGTCGAATTCCCTCTTTATGAAATTCTCGATCTCGCTAGCCTTGCTCGGCGCCTTCTTTCTCTCTTCCTGCACCGATTTCGATGAGCCGCCTGGCCGCACGAGCCGGCGCGTGGCGCGCTATCCGCAACAGGATCAAATCCGACAGCAGCCGCAATATCCGCCGGACCAGCAACCATTCAGCGATGGCGCTGTGGTTCCGCCCGGGCCGATAGCTCCGCCAGACAGCGCCGGCCGCGAGGAGAGTTCCGCGCCGATCGCGGCTCCCGAGAAGATCGTCAAAGGTGATTACCCCTACGGCGTGCCCGTGCCTGGGAAACCGGGTTTCGTGAAGTCCCCATTCTCGCCGGACAAACTGACGGATGTGCGCGGGATTCCACCGGGCACTCCCGTCAAGGATCCGTACACGGACAAGGTTTTCCTAGTCCCGTAGCGTTCTCGTCCCGAGGCTCGCCAGCGCTCGTTCGGCGATATGTCGCGGTGCGCTGCGGAGGCTGGACAAGCTATTTGGATGTCCGATGCTGACAGCCGCGCGCGACTCGGGTCGCAGCTCCAGCTTCGACAAAACAATTAAGCGATATGGAACTTCGGGTAAAACGCGCGCCCCGCATCGACGCTGAAATCACGGTTCCGGGTGATAAGAGCATTTCGCACCGCGCCGTTATCATCGCCGCGCTCTCGAACGGGGGTTGCACGCTGACCGGATTTTTGCCGAGTGAAACCTGCATGCTGACCGTGCAGGCGCTGCGCGCGCTCGGGATAAAAATCGAGCAACCGGAGCCGGAGACGCTCATCGTTCACGGCAACAGGCGGCTGCTCACCGCGTCTCGCGCGGAAATCGATTGCGGGAATTCCGCGACGACGATGCGTCTGCTCGCCGGATTGTTGGCCGGACAAGGCTTTGACAGCCGGCTGGTCGGGGGTGCTGGTCTCTCGAAGCGACCGATGGATCGCGTGATCACTCCGTTGCAGCAAATGGGCGCGAACATCGTGGCCGAAGGTCCCAACCACACCGCGCCACTGCGCATCCAACGCGCGCAACTCCACGGTATTCAATACCGCTCGCCGATCGCGAGTTCGCAGGTGAAGAGTGCGGTGCTCCTGGCTGGCCTGTTCGCCAAAGGTAAAACGACGGTGGAGGACGCCGGAATCACCCGCAACCACACCGAACTGATGTTGAATTACTTTCTCGTGCGCACGGTGAAGGAAGAACGCGGCGCCATCGGGATCTTTGGCGACCAGGTTCCCGAATCGCGCGATTTCACGATTCCGGGCGACATTTCCTCCGCCGCTTTCTGGCTCGTGGCGGCGGCCGCGCAACCGGGCGGACACCTTCTGGTCCGCCATTCTGGCTTGAACGACACGCGCACAGCTTTCCTGGGCGTACTCATCAGGATGGGCGCGCAAGTACGTGAAGCCGTCGAAGACGTAGATCAAATCGAACCGCGTGGGACCGTGGAAATCACGGGTGCGCCGCTCAAAGGCACCGTGATTCAGGGGCGGGAAATACCGCAGCTGATCGACGAATTGCCGATTTTGGCGGTAGCTGGCGCGCTCGCGAGCGGCACCACCATCATCCGTCATGCGCAGGAATTGCGCGTGAAGGAGACGGATCGGATCGCCGCGATCGCGCACAATCTGCGCGTGATGGGCGCGCAGGTGATCGAGTTAAACGACGGATTGGAGATCCATGGACGCGCCCCTCTGCGCGGAGGCCGCATCGCCAGTTTCGGCGATCACCGAATCGCAATGGCGTTTGCGGTGGCGGCCTTGTTCGCAGACGGCGAAACGGTGATCCAGGACGCGGACTGCATCCGTGAGTCTTATCCAGGTTTCGAAAAAGCTCTGGATGAAATAATGAATCCAAAGCGGATGCGTGCGAGCACACCGGTCATCGGGTCGCTCTCTCCGACGCGCGGTGAAGACGAAGAATAGACAGCTCCAGTCGCGCCACGATTATCCGCATTCATGAAAGCGATCGCCGGTCATTGCGTCATCGCGATCGATGGACCGGCTGCTTCCGGCAAGAGCAGTGTCGCGCGTGAACTCGCGCGGCGCCTGCAGTTCGTTTACGTAAATTCGGGGGCGATGTATCGCGCCATGACCTGGCACATCCTGCAGAATCGGGGCGCCCTGCAGGATCCAGCGGCGATCGCTGCGGCCGCCGAGGCGGCTGAGATCTTGTGTGATCTGGATCAAGATCAATCGCGAATCAGGATCAATGCCATAGATCCGTCGGAACATTTGCGCGATCCAGCGGTGAATGAAGCTGTCTCAGTCGTGAGTAGTGTTCGCCGCGTGCGCGAGATCCTGGTGGAGAAGATGCGTGCCTACGCAGACCAACACGATCTCGTGATGGAAGGACGCGATATCGGGTCGGTCGTCTTCCCATCGACTCCTTTTAAATTTTATATTGATGCCTTGCCGGACGTGCGGTTCCGCCGTCGTGCGGCCGAAGGCCAGCGCGACCAGATTGCGGCCCGCGATGAAGCCGATTCCTCGCGGCGAGTTTCACCGCTGGTGGTCGCTTCCGACGCCTATGTGATCGACAGTTCGGAAATGTCGATCGACCAGGTGGTCTCGGAAGTAATGGAGCGCCTTCGGATGAGCGGAGCGCCGGCTGCGCGGATATTGTGATGGAGCGGCAAGGCGTCCCGCGCTCCGAGCGCAGCTGATTGGTTTGCCTAACGAGTGAATTTTTACTACTGGCTCGGCTACAATCTCGCGCGCTTAATCGGGTGGCTCTGCTTTGGCCTTCGCATCCTGCATCGCGAACGGATGATCGAATCCGGGCCGGTCATTCTGGCGATGAATCATCAAAGCTACCTCGATCCTCCGTTCGCCGGAATTTGCACCCGCCGGGCGATCTTTTTTCTGGCGCGCCGGCCGTTGCTCGACGTGCCAGTGCTCGGTTGGCTGCTCCCAAAGCTGAATGTGATTCCGGTCGATCAGGAAGGAAGCGATCGCAGCGCACTGAAGGCGCTCATCCGCATCCTGAAGACTGGCGATGGAACGTTGGTCTTTCCCGAAGGCGCGCGGACCCTCGACGGAAATCTGCAGCCCGCTTCTCCCGGGGTCGGCCTGGTTATCGCAAAGACGCTAGCTCCGGTGGTGCCGATGCGAATTTTCGGGGCGCATGAGGCCTGGCCACCAAACGGGCAACGCTTGTGCTTTTCCCGTATCACGATCGCGATCGGCGAACCGATATATTTCTCCGCGACTGATCTCCAACCGCCGGGTAAGGAGCTGTATCAACGCCTGAGCCAGCGCGTGATGGACGCAATTGCTGCGCTGCAGCCGGAGTGAATGGCAGGCGATCTTGCATGCAAAATCTGGTGGGGGCATACTGCACGCGTGGGTGCCTTGCAATCGCCGCCGCCGCCATCGCGAGCGCCACTTCGCGGTCTTCAGTTGATGGCGATTATCGTGGTGGTGCTGGGATTAGTGGCGGTCTACGCGAACTGGCAACGGTTCCGGCGCGAGAAGATCGAAACGGTGATTGTTTCCCGACCGCCGACGCCTGCGCCTGAGGCTTCGGCTGCCCAACCGTAGCAGAGTCGCCGGTTAGTGAGGCGGCCCTCGGCGGGGGCGCTTCCGAATAAAGGCTGATAAAGCCGGTCTAAGTTCATGATGAAAAAATGTCTCTTCCTGGCCGCTCTCGCAGCCCTCGCATCTTATACGTCCTGCAGTAAGCAGGATTCCGACGCAGAACGAAACGCGCAAGTCGAACGCGAAGTGCAGCAGCGTCTCGCGGCGGAACATCAGACCCAGGAGCAGGAAAGACTCGCGCAACAGCAGACGGATCTGGAGGCCCGGGAGAAAGCTCTCGCAGGCAAAGAGACGGTTGCGACCTCAAGTATCTCCCCGAACCCGCAGTCAGACACGAACGGAAGTGAAGGGACCGCGCGCGGATCGAGTCGCCGCCGTTCGCCGACGCGCTCCTACAGCCTCTTCTACACTAAACTGGAACCGTACGGCGATTGGCATGAAACGGCCGATTACGGCTACGTCTGGCAGCCCCGCGAGGCGGAGCAATCCCGCACCTGGCGCCCCTACACCGACGGCCACTGGGTTTACACTGATGCGGGATGGACCTGGATTTCGGAAGAGTCGCACGGCTGGGCGACCTATCATTACGGACGCTGGACGCGGCTGCGCAACGTAGGCTGGGTCTGGGTGCCCGGGGACGAGTGGGCGCCGGCCTGGGTTTCCTGGAGAGCGAGCAATGAATATGTCGGTTGGGCTCCGTTGCCGCCCGACGCTGAGTTCGATCGGAATGTGGGCATAAAAAAATGGGCGGATAATTACTACGACATCGGGCCGGAGCAGTACGCGTTTGTTACGACGCGCGAACTGGGGGCACCGCGACTGGAGCGCGCCGTCCTTCCGGCGGAACAAAACGTCACGATCGTGAACCAGACGACGAACGTGACCAACATCACCTACAACAACACCACGGTTGTAAACGAAGGTCCCAGCTACGAGGAATTCCGTTCCCGCAGTCAACAGCCGATCGGGCGATACCGGCTTGAGCGTCGCACGGAAGTGAACGCGGATGTGCTGCGGCCTGTGGTGCGCGGTGGATCCATTGAGATCGCGATGCCAGCGCTGCCGGTCGCCCAACCCGCGGAGCGCCCGCGAAATCTAAAAGGTGTCATCGCCCAGGCCGTGGTGGATTACTCGTCGGGTATAGTCGTCGATCGAAACGAAGTGGAGAAAGCGCGTGCAAAGATGAAAGCGGAGGCGACGCCGCCGCCCAACGCGCCTCCGAAGGCAGAAGTGCGCGCGACAGCTGCCACTCAATCGAGCGCTGCATCAACCAACACCGCGCCTCCGGCTATGAGAAAGGCGGAAACGTCCTCGGCAACTCCGACGCCTTTGGGTGCGGCCATGCCATCTGCAACGGCCAGCGCAACTTCACCGCTGCCTCGTTTGCCCGGGGTCGGCGCAAGCGTGTTTCCAACAGCGAGCGTAAGTCCACGGCCGAGCGCGACCAAGTCACCCGAGATCACGCCGTCCGAAAGCTCGACGCCGTCCCCCGCGCCTGCTGAGCTGCCCAGCGTGAGCGCTTCTCCGAGCGCCAGTCGCGCCGTGACTGCGTTCCCTACGTCATCGATTTATCCATCGGCGACTCGAGGTGCAAGGACGGCGAGCTCCGTGATTAATTCGTTAGGTGAGAGGCATCAACCCAAGGCCGAAAAACGGGAATTGGAAGCGCAGCAGCATGAGGCTGGGCAAAGATCGTCAGCCGTTGGCGGAGAGCCTTCCGTCTCCGCCTCGCTTTCGCCCGGCCAGGCAAATACACCGTTTGCTCCTTCGACGC
>DASYVG010000148.1:0-12487 GCA_035937255.1 Chthoniobacterales bacterium
CGAAGAAAGAGCGCGGAATGACCTCCTGTGAACATGCGCGAATATAACGTCGGCAGCGTTGTTATGCATAAGGTTATGCAATCGCCGCTCTCGCGCCGTAACACTAGGGAATCGGTGAGGGAGGGATTCGAACCCTCGGTACCCTTTTGAGGTACGGCGCTTTAGCAAAGCGCTGCTTTCGACCACTCAGCCACCTCACCCAGTCGAGTTGCGAGAATATGGGGTCGGTGTGAGGCTCGTCAACAAGCGCGCTTAGCAGGGTGAGAAGTTAGGCGCGGCGCAGCTCTTTGCATTTATCCGATCGATGATTTCCGAAGACCAAGCACGGTCGGCAGTCCTGAAAGCGACACAGCTTTTGCCGGCTGACACGCTGGCCATTGCGTCCGCGCTTGACCACTTCGCCGCTGCAGATATTCGCGCGCGGATTTCTCTTCCGCCGTTCGATAACTCGGCCATGGACGGCTATGCGGTGCGCGCGGCTGATTGCCGGGGCGGGGCGCCGCTGCGTGTGATCGGGGAGCAGCCAGCGGGCCGCGATCGCGCGCTGCGCATATCCGCGGGTGAAGCGGTGCGCATTTTTACGGGCGCGCCCATCCCGGATGGAGCTGACGCCATCGTCATGCAGGAAGAAGTTTCCTGCGCCGGCGAAACGATCCAGATCAAGGGCGAGGTGAAAGAGGGCGACTTTCTGCGCATGAGCGGTGCTGATGTCGCCGCGGGTCAGAAAATTATTCAGTCTGGGCAACGCCTCGGTGCTCCGCAGTTAGCTTTGCTCGCGGCGCAAGGTTTAGCGGACGTGCTCACGCGCCCTGCACCGCGTATCGCGCTAATCTCGACGGGAGACGAACTGGTCGCACCTGGAAATGTTTTGCAGCGGGGCGAAATCTACGAAAGCAATTTGATCCTCTTGAGAGCGCTGGTGCAGAAATGCGGCGCGCGGGTGGCCTCAACCGAACATTGCGCCGACGATCTCAAAGCGACGGAAAACGCCTTCCGGAACGCCGCCGAGAGCGACGCGATCATCGTCAGCGGCGGCGTGTCGGTGGGGGAACTGGACTTCGTAAAGCCAGCGCTCCGGAAGCTAGAAGCAAAGCTGGATGTCTGGAGGGTCGCCGTGAAGCCTGGAAAACCTTTTTTGTTCGGCCGACTGGGGAAATGCCTGGTCTTCGGCCTGCCCGGCAATCCGGTTTCTGCATTTGTCACCTTCCTTCTCTTTGTCCGTCCAGCGCTGCTTAAAATGGCGGGAGCGGCGGCCACCGATTTAGATCTGATACGGGCATCGGCCCGGCTCCAAACCGCAATCGCAAATCCGGGAAATCGGCGCCATTATCTTCGCGGCCGTCTCGAGCGTGGCAATTTCGCCCCGACCGGACGCCAGGAGTCGCACGCCCTCTTTTCTCTCAGCCAGGCGAATGCACTTCTTCCGATGGAACCGGAAGAGACGCTCGCGGAGGGCGCGCGGGTTAACGTCATCACTTGGAACCATGGAATTTAGCGCCCCTTGTTTGACAGGGTGCCCGCGCCTTTTAGCTTAAGCGCGTTGAATATTGCGTCAGAAATCGTCGAAGAGCGGCCGAAAACAGAAAATATCCGCGCGGATGCGGAGCGGTTGTCGCACATCATCCTCGAGATGCAGCGCTGCTTTGTGTTGCACCTCTGCAAGGAATTAGCGCCCGGCAACGTGTCGTTCCCGCAATTCTTCCTGCTAGCCGCGCTCGATCACAAAGAGGTGCTGACGATGTCCGCGATTGCGCAGAAGATGGGGCACACGACAGCGGCGGCGAGCGGGCTTGTCGCCCGGCTTGAGAATCTCGGTTACGTCGTGCGTTCCAGCGCGCGTGAAGATCGACGGAAAGTGATGGTTTGCATCACCCCGAAAGGAACAACTCTGGTGCGGCGGATCAGGGAGGAGATGGTCGGTAACCTGTTGAAGATAATGGCCCATCTCACGCCCACGGAGCAGAAGGCGTGGCTGCAGATCTACACGAAGATCTACGACTATTGCCAAAGCAAATGAGTTGCGTCCGGCCCGCCGCCGGTGATAACACACTGCGGCAGACCTGCTGAGAGCTGCGATTGACGGCGAGCAGACCACGCCTTCACGCGGCTTCGATTCCGAATGAAATCCATCACAACTATTTGTGTCGCGCTGGTCCTTCTGGCCGTGCACTCGCTCCTGGCGGGGAGCGACACGCGTGTTGTAAGAAAGACAACTACGGCCGACAGCCGCGCACCCACATTCACGCTGGATCAGGCCATCCTCACGGCGCTCCAGCAGAATCCAGACATCCTGCGTGCGCGCCAGGAAATCGAGAGAACTAAGGGGATCTATATCGAGTTCCGATCCGGGGCACTACCGCGCGTGGACGCAACCGGCACGTTTCAGGATACCGATCCGCGTTTGGGCCGCTTCACTGGAGACGGGGGCCGAGTGACCGGAGGTACGGGCGGCGGCGGGACCGGCGGGATCGGCGGATTTTCGTTTAATACCGGTGCGGAACGAGATTACACCGTGCGCCTGCAAGCTACTCAGGTAGTCTTTGCCGGAGGTCGCATCGTGTCGCAAATTCGCTCCGCGGATTTTCAGCGCGACGGCAGCTACTACGGATTTCGGAACGCGATCGATCTGATTATTTCGACCGTTCGCCAGGAATTCTACCAGGTCTTATTGAATCGCGCGCTCATCGGCGTCCAGCAGGAATCCGTTCACCTCCTCGAAAGCCAGCTGCAGGATCAGCAAAATCGTTTTGAAGCCGGCACCGTCCCGCGTTTCAACGTCTTGCAGGCACAAGTGGCTCTTTCCAATCAATATCCGCCGCTGATCAGCGCGCGGAATGCCTATCGCATCTCGCAGTTGCAGTTGGCCAAGACCCTCGGGTTGGATTTCAATCCCAATCGCGGCGACAGCGCGCCGATCGAGGCGGTCGGCGAATTGCATTATGGGCCGCGCTCGATGCAGCTCGCGGCCGCGATCGCGATCGCGAAGCGCAATCGTCCCTTCCTGAAACAGCAGAAGGCCACTCTTCTCAGTAATGCGCAACAAGTGGGCGTGGCGCGCTCCGGCTATTTCCCACAGCTCAATGCGACCGCTGGGTACGACTTCCGCAGTTCGCCTCTGACTGACAACATTCGCGACGTGCGCACCGGGTATGTCTTCGGTGGCACGGGCAACTGGGCCGTTTGGGATTGGGGCGAAACCTACGGCAAAGTGAAACAGGCGCGCGCTGTCCTCGAGGAATCGAAGATCACTTATGACGATGCGGTTCGGCAGGTTGAACTGGAAGTGCAACAGGCCTACGCGAACATACAGCAGGGGCGCGAACTGGTGCAGAGTCAGTCAAAAAATGTGGAACAAGCGGCCGAAGCGCTCCGGCTGGCCAGCGCTCGACTCGGCGCGGGAGCAGGGACGCAGCTCGAAGTTTTGGATGCGCGTGTGCAGTTGACCACGGCCAGATCGACGCAATTGCAGGCTCTCTTCACCTATAACGCGGCGGTCGCTGATTTCGATCGTGTGACCGCCACAGAAGTTACCTATTCGAGCGAGCTGGACGAACCGGCCTCACGCCGGAAACTCAAAACGGACGCCGTGCCTACTCCCGGTCCCAAGCCGACGCCATTGCGACTGTTGAGCCGGAAACCAGAAATGGTTCGGACGGTGCGCTCGCCGGATACCGCCAAGTAGCGAGCGCGTTACTCGTTTGCCTGATTTGCTTTCGGCGGTCGAACAGTTTGAGCCGCTGGCCGCGACCGCAGTCTGCCGGCATGCTTTCGTCGGGCGAATCCCGGGCGTGGAGGTCAATTACGACAAAAGCGAATTACTCCGTCGACTCGACAGCGCGCACCTTTCGGTTCGCCGTGAGCTCGGCCTCGCGCAGTACTCCTTCGCCACGGCGCAGCAAGTCCATGGTGATCTTATCGTCGTAATCGACCAGCCGCTCGATGGCGATCGTTGCTTCGACGGCGCCGATGGCTTGATCACGAACCAGGTGGATCTGTGCCTCGGAATATATGTCGCGGATTGTTGCGCAGTTTACCTCGTGGATTCGGTTCGTCGCGTGATCGGCCTCGTTCATTCGGGTCGGAAAGGGACTGAGCTGGGCATTGTCACGTGCGCCCTCGCGGCGATGGGCGAGCATTTTGGATCAGAGCCGAAGAACGTCGTGGCGCAACTCAGTCCCTGCATTCGTCCGCCTCATTACGAAGTTAATTTCGCCGCCGAAATCGTGGCGCAATGCCGGCGCGCTGGCGTTGTGCAGATCACGGACAGTGGGACCTGTACGGCGTGCGATCTCGAGCATTACTACTCCTACCGCGCTGAAAAAGGACGAACCGGTCGCATGGTTGCGCTTCTCGCCTTGGTTTAACCTCGGATCGCCGATCCTCGGCCTGCCTGCATTACTCGGTCCGCTCAGCCCCGTAGCGATAAGCCAGGATGCCGCGCTTTTTCGCATTCGCTACAAACGCGAAAAATTCCCGGCCGAAAGGTCCGAAGTCCGTTTGCGCGGCCGCCTCCAACGCCTGCCGCGTATTGAAACCGCTTCGGTAAAGGAGCTTGAACGCCCGCTTGATCTCATCGCGATCACTGCTGCTAAATCCGGCGCGCTTCAGTCCAATCTGGTTGACGCCGAAAACGTAGTTCCGCTCCGCTGCGAGCAGAAATGGCGGAATATCCTTGCCGAACGCGGAGCTGCCTTGTGCCATGACGAGGCGGCCAACATGCATGTTCTGGTGCAGCGTCGTGGCGCCGCCGATGAAAGCTCGCTCGTCGATCCGGACATGGCCGCCCAGCAAACAATTGTTCGCGATGATGACACCGTCTGCGATGACGCAGTTGTGACCCACGTGGGCGCCTGCCATCAGGAAATTATCGTCCCCGATCACGGTCCGGCTTTCGGCGATTGCGCCACGATGGATGGTGCAGTACTCCCGGATCCGATTGTTCCGCCCAATCGTCACTCCGCTCCGCATCTCGGAGAGAAAGCCCAGATCCTGTGGCGGCGCCCCGATGATGGCGCCGTGCCCGACCAGGTTGTTCGCACCGAGCTGCACATCGCCTTCAATGACCACATGTGAAAGCAGGACGCACCCGCTGCCAATTCTCGCTCCCGATCCGATCACCGCATACGGGCCGATCGCCACATCCGCCGCAATTTGCGCCGCGGGATCGACGATCGCGCTCGGGTGTATGCTCACAGGATCCCCGCTTCTTTAAAACTGAAGTAGGGTAATCTTCCTTCGCCCGGGGCGCCGATAATGATGTGGTCGAGCAGCTTGATCTGCAACAGCTCAGCCGCTTCGGCCAGACGTCTGGTCAAGCTGTGGTCAGACTGACTCGGAGCAGGATCGCCGGAAGGATGGTTGTGCACCACTATGACTGCATAAGCCGAAGCGACGACCGCGGGCCGAAAAACATCTCGCGGATGAGCGATACTCTCATTCACAGAACCGAGGGAAACCTCTTCCAGTCGTATCAGGCGGTAGCGCGTATCGAGAAGGATGACGCGCAAAGATTCCTTATGCAGCGCGCGCATCTCGGCCCCGAGGAGACCGTAGACCAACTCCGGCGCATCGATCTTCTGTCGCGTTAACGTTTCGCGTGCGAGTCGTTGGCCGAGGCCAAAAGCGGCCACCAACTGCAAGGCTTTCGCCGGTCCAATGCCGGCGATTCCCGCGATCTCCTCCACGGTGCAGCGGCTCAGGCTCGACAAAGTTTTGAATCGCTCGAGTAGTGCGCGTGCTACATCCACCGCGTTTGCGCCTGGTAACCCCGTGCGCAAGAGAATTGCGATCAGTTCCGAATCGCTCAGCGCGCTCGCGCCGTGCTTCAGGAGTTTTTCGCGCGGCCGTTCGCCCTCCGGCATCTCCCTGATTTTTACCTGCACCATCGGAATCGCGGGCGTGCGAGTCGGTCGCGGAGATCCGCTGTGACTCAGGGGCGCAACTGATCCAGCATGGCGGTCAAAGCGCCGCCAAGTTCAATAAGCGACTCCAGATGAGAACCGGCAGGCACGCTATCGAGCGACATCTGCGCTGCACGAATCATCCGTTGTCCCGCATCGATCGAGGCGTTGAGGGCGTTTCCTCTCGACGAATTAGTGAGTAGCTCTCCTATTTCTTCCGTCCGTCCTTCCAGGATCAGGTCACTCAGTCGTTCGCGTTCCGCCGCCGGAGCCGTGCCGAGCAGCATCAGGATCGGCAAAGTCAGCTTGCCCTTGCGCAGATCGGTGCCGAGCGTCTTGCCCGTCGTGCGTTCGTCGCCGGCCAAGTCCAGGCAATCGTCGTAGACCTGATAAGCAGTGCCGAATTTCATCCCGAACTCGCGAAAAACGGCGATGGTTTCCGGCTCCGCTTCACTAAGAACCGAGCCAAATTCCGCGGCGGCCGCGAAAAGCGAACCGGTTTTCATGCCGATGATTCGCAGATAATCGGCAATGCCAAGATGCAGATCGAAACGACGCTGCGTCTGGATGATCTCACCGGAACAAACTTCGCGCGCCGCTCGGGCGATCCCGCGGCTAATCTCCACGTTATCGAAGCTCGTTGCCAAGTTCAGCGCGTGCGCGAAGAGACAATCGCCCAACAGTACGCTCAATGAATTGCCCCAGCGTGCGTTGACGGTCGGTTGCGCGCGACGGCGCTCGGCTTCGTCGATGATGTCATCGTGCACGAGGGTGGCGACATGAATCAGTTCGACGATGACCGCGAGATCGCTATGCGCCGACGTGATTGCACCGCTCGCTCCGCCGCTTAAGAGCGCGACCAGAGGTCGAAGCCGTTTTCCGCGACTGCCCATCGCGTAAGCGACATATCCTTCGATGGCAGGGTCGAAGACCGAGGCTTGTTTTGCGATCCGCGCGTCAACTTCCTTTAACTCGGCGTCAAGAGTCGCAGCGACGCGTTTCAACGCGTCATCTGCAGAAGTCGTGATGTCAGGACGGCGTGCGAAAACTTCCACTAATGCAGGATATGGGACCAGTTTTTCAAAGTCAAAGCAACTGGGTGAGGGGCAGCCGAGCGAACGGGACGAGCGGGACGCAATCTGCGATCGATCGGCAGATCTAGCGCCGCGTGAGCCAGGCTTCCGTCGCGTACTTCTCGCGCAGAAGAATCTCAGCGCGACGCTCCACTTCGGTCGACAAATCTCGCTTTCGAAAATCGTGTGACAACGCGCTGGCAAACTGAGAGGGGAACCCATCTGGCAGGACGAGTCCCTGAATACTTCCCTGGTGCAGCAAACCTTTCCGCGTGCGTCGCTGCGCCGCGCCCGCCACCTTCTGAGCTCCGATCAGCACGTCGGCGCGGACGGGATTCGCGAAGCATGCCTCGGATCGCTTGGGCGCGTCGCTTGCGGCCACCGTCGCAGCGATGTTCGCGGCGCGTAGCACTTGCGCGATTCGTTCGTGCAACGCCCTGTAAACCTCATGCGGACCGGGCGCGCTTGTCCGTTCCTCTGCAGGAAGAACAAAGGAATAAGTCAGGTCGTTCCCATGTGGGACAACGCCGCCACCGGTCCAACGCCGCACGATTTCACGCGTGCTCTCTTCCGAGCTGACATCGGAGAATTTCCCGAAATAGCCAAACGACAACGCGGCTGTTCGCCATCGATAAAATCGTAGCGTGGGCGCTTTCGCTTCTTCCAACAATGCTTCGTCCACCGCCATATTGAGCGCAGCCGGCCGGGGCTCGCACTCATCGATCAGGCAAAGCTCCTTCAGGAACACGCTCACTTCGGCAATTCCGTACCGATCTCTTCCAGAATTCGATCGATCGCTTCCTTCGGATTCTTGTGCGCGGTGATCGGCCGGCCGATGACGAGGTAGTCGGCGCCATTCTGGATCGCGTCGCGCGGCGTCATAAATCGTTTTTGATCGCCGGCCTCCGCCCAGTGCGGTCGGACACCCGGTGTGACGATGATTATGTCGGAGCCGAGCGCACTGCGCAGCGCTCGCAGCTCGAGCGGACTGGCCACCAGACCGCGTATTCCGGCGGCATGTCCCAACCGGGCCAATCGGAGGACGTGCCGGTCCGTGGCGTCGTCGATCCCGATATCCGCCAGCGCTGCGGAATCCATGCTCGTTAGCACCGTCACGCCGAGGAGCGTGAGACCGTTGCTTCCGGCCGCCAGCGCTGCTTCGATCATCGAGCGTCCTCCACTCAAGTGAATCGTCAGCATGTTCACGCCCAACCGCGCGGCTGACGCAACCGCCTTGTCCACGGTGTTGGGAATATCGTGCAGCTTTAGATCCAGAAAGATTTTTGCGCCTGTCTGCGCGACGGCGCGCACAACGTCGGGACCCTCAGCGGTGTAGAGCTGCAGCCCGATTTTGTAATGGGCGACGCTCTCACCGAGCTTTGCGACGGTGGAGATCGCTTCTGCTGTGGATGGCACGTCGAGTGCGACGATAATCCTTTCGCGGAGCGGGATTGTGCCGGTTGAGTTCATTCTGTAATTCCGCAGCGGATGCGGACAGATTCGATTCTATGCAGCTTTTCGCACCGGCGAAGATCAATCTCTCTTTGCAAATCTGCGGACGCCGTCCGGACGGTTTTCATGAAATCGAAACGCTGATGGCGCCGGTCTCGCTGCACGACACGTTGACGCTTGACAGAGTGTTCGATGCGGACGGCGTCCAGCTGAAATGTGACGACCCTTCCGTTCCCGCCGGCGAGGACAATCTCGTCGTACGCGCTGCGTATGCATTCTTCGCAGCGGTCCGGTTGCGCGCGGATGTGCGCATCGATCTCCGGAAAAAAATCCCAAACGGCGCCGGCCTGGGCGGCGGCAGCAGTGACGCTGCCGCGACGTTGCTCGGTTTGAACGAGATCTTCGGGACGGGCCTGCCGCCGGACCGGCTGATTCAGCTCGCGGCTGAGATTGGTTCGGATGTGCCGTTTTTCATTCTGCGCTCGGCGGCCTGGAGCCGTGGGCGAGGAGAGGCGGTAACTTCAGCCCGTATCGGTCCGGCGATTCCGCTGCTCCTGTTGAAGCCGGCGTTTGGCGTGTCCACGGCGTGGGCCTATGCTCGCTGGCAGGATTCTCGCACGCTCCCTAGAGTGGATTACGAGCAACAATCGCTCGACGCACGCAGGTTCGTTAATGATCTTGAACGCCCGGTGTTCGAGAAATTCGTGTTCCTGGCGCGGCTCAAGATGTGGCTGCGCGAACAACCGGAAGTCGCGATCGCTTTGTTATCGGGCTCGGGTTCGACGGTTTTCGCCGTGCTCCGCGGAGACGCCGATGCGGAGAAACTGGCAGAGCGCGCGCGCGCCGAACTCGATCCACTCCTGTGGACCTGGCCCTGCACTACGCTGGCTGACTGACTGCTCCTACTCGCCGGCATTCTCCTTGAACGCGGCCATTGTGTATTCGCGATTGAGTTTCGCGATAAAACTCGCGCTGATTTCGACAGGGCAGACGGCTTCGCACTCGTAGGTGTTACTGCAATTGCCGAAACCCTCCGCATCCATGGCGCGAACCATCTTTAAAACGCGGGTCGATCGTTCCGGCGCGCCCTGCGGCAGAAACGCCAGGTGTGAAACCTTGGCGGCCGTGAACAGCATCGCGGAGGCATTCGGACACGCCGCCGCGCAGGCGCCGCAACCAATGCAGGCGGCCGCTTCCATTGCGATGTCGGCATCATGTTTCGAAATGAGGATCGAGTTGGCTTCCGGCGCAGAGCCGGAGCGGGCGGAGACAAATCCACCCGCCTGCACGATCCGGTCCAGTGCGCTGCGATCGACCACGAGATCCTTTATAAAACGGAATGGTCGCGCGCGAAACGGCTCGACCACGATCGTCGCGCCGTCCTGAAAACGACGCATGTAGAGTTGGCAGGCCGCGCCCGGATGATCAGGTCCATGTGCTTCTCCGTTGATCGTCAGCGCGCAGCTTCCGCAAATACCTTCGCGGCAATCGGAATCGAACGCGATCGGATCATCGGCAGTGCCGATGAGTCGATCGTTCACAATATCGAGCATCTCGAGGAACGACGTGTTCGGAGAGATCTCCTTCGCTTCGTACTTCACCAGTTTGCCCTTGGCCGCGGGATTCTTTTGACGCCAGACGCGGAGTTTAAAATTCATTTGTAGCTTCTTTGGGCGAGCTCGACCGCTTCATAAGTGAGCGGCTCACGATGAAGTTTCGGAGGTGCCGCGGTGCCGTTCCCCTGATATTCCCACGCGAAGACGGCCGCAAAGTTTTCGTCATCGCGCAACGCTTCGCCCTCTGCGGTTTGGTGTTCCTCCCGAAAGTGACCGCCGCATGATTCGTCGCGAGCTAATGCATCGGTGCACATCAACTCCCCGAACTCGAGAAAATCGGCGACGCGGCCGGCGCGCTCAAGCGATTGATTGAACTCTTCGCCGTCGCCGGGAACGCGCACGTCGCGCCAAAATTCCTCGCGCAGCTGCGGAATACGCGTCAGCGCTTCTCGCAGGCCAGCCGCGTTCCGCGCCATCCCGCATTTGTCCCAGAGCAGCAGACCGAGCTCGCGATGAAACGAATCGAGCGAGCGCTTGCCGTCGATATCGAGCAGCCGTCTCACGCGGGCGCGCACATCCGCCTCGGCCGCAGCAAACTCCGGGCGATCCGTGGATGGCCGTTTTCCGATCTGACCGGCCAGATAGATCGGCAGCGTATATGGAAGCACAAAGTAACCGTCGGCCAGTCCCTGCATCAACGCGCTGGCGCCCAATCGGTTCGCGCCATGGTCGGAGAAATTGGCCTCGCCGATGACGTGCAGTCCGGGGACGTTGCTCATCAAATTGTAATCAACCCATAGCCCTCCCATCGTGTAATGGACGGCCGGGTAAATCCGCATCGGCTGGCGATAGGCATTCTCGCCCGTGATCTTTTCATAGATGTCGAAGAGATTGCCGTAACGTTCCCGAATCGTCTTTTCTCCGAGGCGCGTGATGGCATCGGCGAAGTCGAGGTAGACGCCGCGACCACTTTCGCCGACGCCGCGCCCGTCATCACAAACTTCCTTCGCGCTGCGCGATGAGATGTCGCGTGGCGCCAGATTGCCGAAGCTCGGATACTTGCGCTCGAGGTAGTAATCGCGTTCCGCCTCTGGGATCTCGCTCGGCGATCGTTTGTCCGACTTTACCTCCGGCACCCAGACGCGACCATCATTGCGCAAGGATTCCGACATCAGGGTGAGCTTCGATTGATGCTGACCCGCGACGGGAATGCAGGTCGGATGGATCTGGGTGAAGCAGGGATTCGCGAAGAGTGCGCCTTTTTTATACGCCCGATAGGTCGCGGTCACGTTGCAACCGCGCGCGTTAGTCGAGAGGTAAAAAGCGTTGCCATAACCGCCGGTTGCCAGGACGACCGCATCTCCCGCGACCGCCTCGGTCTTTCCAGTGCACAGGCAGCGGGTGATAACTCCCTTCGCATGCCCGTCGACCAGCACGAGATCCAGCATTTCTGTCTGCGGGTACATCTTGACTGTGCCGGCGGCGATTTGCCGGCAGAGCGCCTGATATGCACCAAGCAGAAGCTGCTGCCCTGTTTGCCCACGCGCATAGAAAGTGCGCGAAACCTGCGCGCCGCCGAACGAGCGATTCGCCAGCAGACCGCCGTACTCGCGCGCGAACGGCACACCCTGCTCGACGCACTGGTCGATGATCAGGTTACTCACTTCCGCGAGCCGATACACGTTCGCCTCGCGCGACCGGAAATCGCCGCCTTTCACCGTATCGTAAAAAAGGCGGAAAACGCTGTCGCCGTCGTTCTGGTAGTTTTTGGCGGCGTTGATACCTCCCTGGGCCGCGATGCTATGGGCGCGGCGGGGGCTGTCCTGATAACAGAAGCATTTTACGTTGTAACCTTGTTCGCCCAGCGTGGCTGCGGCTGATCCACCCGCCAGCCCGCTTCCCACGACAATGATTTCAAACTTCCGGCGATTTGCCGGACTAACGAGTCGAGCATGGTCTTTGTGGCTGGACCACTTCTTCTCCAGCGGACCAGAAGGAACCTTGGAATCGAGCACCCCGATCATAACTGCTGCGCCGGCTTGACCAGCCCGCACAGGATGGCGACCGGGATCGAGGTGTAGCCGATGAAAATCAGCCAGGCAAAAATGCGTCCGCCACGCGCCAGACGAGGAGTCAGTCTCCGATCATTTAAGCCTAACGACTGGAGTAAGCTCGACGTGCCATGCGTCAAATGGAGAGTCAGAAGGAAGAGGCCAACAATGTAAAAGACCGAGACGTAAACGTTCTGAAACCCGTAAACCATCATCGAGTAAACATCGTAATGGTTGAGCGGATCGTTCTTCAGGAGCGGAAACTGCGGATTAAAATTGCGACCGGTGAAATGGAGGAGATGAAAAACGATGAAGGCGAAAACCACCAATCCGCTCACGACCATGTGACGGGAGGCGAAACTGGCCTTCACATGATCTTTCCGCGCGTAGTTCCTGGGGCGCGCCTTTTTGTTTTCGATTGCGAGACGGATCGTAAAATAAATGTGCAGGATCAC
>DASYVG010000149.1:0-3536 GCA_035937255.1 Chthoniobacterales bacterium
ACGCTTACCGTCAATCAGGACAAGCGTCGCGCTGGGCGAGAAACCGCGGAGCGAGATCGACGATGCACCCGGTGTGAAACCAGTGGCGTTATTCGCAACCGGAACGCCATTTGCATTCGCGACCGGCAGATCTCTGACCAGTTCCTCCGTCGTCCGCTCACCCGACTTGTTGATCAGATCGCGGTTGATGTTCAAGACTGGGTTCGGGCCGACCTCTTCCGCTGTCGGGATGTTCGAACCGGTCACGATGACGCGCTCGGTCGAAGCTGTGCCTCCGGCTTGCGATGTGTTCGGCGCGCCGCTGCCGGTGGTGGCCGGCGCATTGGCCGCTTGACCGGCTGGCGTCGCCGTCGGGGCTGCCTCGACGCTGACTTGAGCGAAGGCGCTGGCGGCGAAAAGGAAAGGAACTCCGGCGCTCACTAGAAGAGCGGTGCGGAGAGATCCTAACTTCATGAGTGCATGTCTGATCATTAGTTTCTCCATTGGGTTTGGTTAGGTTTGGGGCAAGGGATTAACGGACGTTTCGAGGGGTGACAAGGTTTTTTTTCACTTTTTTCAAATTATTTTGAACGGCTGCGGACAGGGTGGTGTCGTCCCGCAATTAAGGTCAAGCCTATTTCATGGACAAATTAAGCGTTTGATCGCGGTATCGCCCTCTGCTGAAGCAAGAATTCCGCCAACTTGAGGGCGAAGTTAGCATCGCACTTTAGAGAGATGAAACCCGGCGCGGAATAAACCAGAGCCGTAGCTTCACGCGAACGGCAGTACGATCTCTCTCATTCTGCAATCCCATTGAAGCAATTCTCCTCGAGCACCAGTTGCGGGGATCATGGCCGGCAACAGAACGAGACGGATGCTCCGCTGCATGCGGCGATTATTGAATGGGCGGATGTCATTCAATGCGAACCGCAGCGTGATGAGCGGCGCGAAAGATCATCCTTGCTCGTTAGGCTGCGGGCCGTCCTGCGCCGAACGAGGGATGACGAGGCGTCGGTCGCCACCGCGCACTGGCGGAGCGCCAATCGTTCAATCTTGCGCCTGGCGCGCAGTCGATGACATGATCGTGCAGTGTTTTCGATGCTTCTCCCCTAAGCTGAGATGGGCCTCAGTACCGAAAAAATCCTCCACGCGGTCGTGAGGAAGATCCGGGAGCGGTCACCTGCGATCAGCGGGAACTATCTCGACATCGGCGCTGGACACGGGAACTTAATCCGCCTCGTCCGCGAGGAATTCGAGGTCGCGGCGCACGCGTGTGACTACACGCCGAACCTGATGCGCTTGGCAGACGTGGCGGTCGACGTGGCCGACCTCAACACGGAGCGGCTACCGTACGAAGACGGTGAATTCGACCTCGTGACCTGCACCGAGGTGATTGAGCACATTGAACATTACCACCGGACGATCCGCGAGATTTACCGCGTGCTGCAACCCGACGGCATCCTGGTGCTGAGCACGCCGAACGTGCTGAGCCTGCGGTCGCGCATCCGCTATCTGTTGTTCGGGTTTTTCACATTGTTCGGGCCACTGCACGTAGCCGAAAGCGAACGGTTTCTGACCGGCGGGCATGTCAACCCGGTTTCGTATTTTTACCTTGCCCACGCCCTGAGCAACGCTGGTTTCGCTGATATCACCGCGACAATCGACAGATATCAAAGAGGCGCGGTCATACCCTTGATCTTGCTCTGGCTGCCGATTCAGATTTTCTCGTTGATCGCGAGACATCGTGAGAAAAGCCGATATAAAACGATTGACGCCGGGAATGAACGGTTCGTGCGCGAGATGAATAGCCTTGATATGTTGCTGGGGCGCACGGTGGTTGTCGGCTGCCGCAAACCGCGTTAGCGCGTGGACTGCGCGATCGGGATCGCGGGCCTGACGCCAAGATCTCCGCAGCGGAGTGTTGATTTTTTCGCACGAGTAGGAGAATTTCGCGCAACCAATGCAGCTAGTCAGCGCCTTTTCACCGCCGCAAACAGTGCCCGCCGTCCCCGCTGGGACGCCCAAGACGAATCTCTGGATTCTGAACAGCTGGCGCGATCTGATTCTCTACGTTGGGACACCGCTTCTGCTCATCCCGATGTTCGCGCTGGCCCAGGCGCGCTGGAGCGCGCAGGACATCTATGTGTTCGTGGCCGCGTTCGGCGCCATGGGCCATCATCTCCCGGGGATGATCCGCGCCTATGGCGACCGGGCTTTGTTCGAACGCTTCCGCTCGCGCTTCATTTTCGCGCCGATCTTCTTAGTCGCTGTCTGTATCGCTTTCACCTGGTGGGGTCTCAAAGGTATTATTCTCGCCGTCTTCTTCTGGGGTGTCTGGCATGGCATGATGCAGACCTATGGCTTCTGCCGGATCTACGACGCGAAGTTAGGCTCGTTCGCCGCGCTTACGCGTCGCCTCGACCTGGCTACGTGCGCCCTCTGGTTCGCGGCCGCGGTGTTTCTCTCTTCGGAACGAATGACCGATACGCTCGAAACTTACTACGCGAGTGGTGGACCTTACATTGCCCCCTGGTTCCTGCACGGCGCACAGCAAGTCATGCTCTACGTCGCGATTACGGTATCGGTTCTGTTCATCGTAAATTTCTCGCGGATGTGGGTCCAGGGAAAGCGTCCCAATCCCGTGAAGCTGGCGCTGCTCGTCACGAGCATTGGGTTTTGGTGGTTTTGCAATAACGGTGTCACCAATATCCTTGCCGGCATCGCGCTTTTCGAAGTTTTTCACGACGTTCAATACCTCTCGCTCGTCTGGATCTACAATCGTAATCGGGTGGAGAAGGACAGCTCGATCGCCGGATTTATGCGCTTCATTTTCCGCCGGAGCGGTTCGTTGGTGGGGCTCTACATCGGGCTCGTGTTCGCCTACGGCGCCCTCGGATATTTTACCGAGCGTCTCCAGGTCGACACGATTAAACGTGCCCTCACCGGAGTGGTTGCGGCTTCGGGCCTGCTCCATTTCTATTACGACGGTTTTATCTGGAAAGTTCGCGAACGCTCGACACGCGAGTCGCTCGGCTTAACGGGAGGCGTTGAGGCTGCTGCAGCAAAAAATTTCATGCCCAGCTGGCTCCTGCACGGCTTCAAGTGGGTGGCAATTTTCGTGATTCCTCTCGCGGCCTTGTGGATCGGTCAGACTCGCGGTCCCGCGCCTGAAGCGGAACGCAATGGATGGGTGGTCGCCGATTTGCCGATTGGCGCTACACCACGATTCGACTACGCAGGGAGTCTGGCGAAAGCGGGCCGTCATGATGAAGCGATCCAGCAGTATAAGATTGGACTTGGCTTTGACCCGAACGACGGGACAGCGCACTACAGCCTTGCAACCCTTCTGCTCGGCAAATCGGAAGTGGATGAAGCCGCCAGTCATATCGAGCAATCTCTCCGCCTCGATCCGCACAACGGTGAGTTTCGCTCCAATTACGCTTACTTGCTCGAAAGTCTCGGCCGCAAAAATGAGGCGGTCGCGCATTACGAAGCCGCGACCCGTCTGAGCCCGAAATCGGCCAAGGTTCATTATAATTATGCCATGTTCCTCGCAC
>DASYVG010000150.1:0-3383 GCA_035937255.1 Chthoniobacterales bacterium
AACGCCGATGATTTCGCGGGGAACACCGTTCAGGATAATCTGCTGCCCCAGAACTGCGTTCGAGCGATTGAATCTCTCTCCCCAAAACGTCTCGCTGATCAAAGCCACTTTCGCCGCACCCGGCACGTCATCGGTTTCGGCAAAATCACGGCCAAGCCGGGGAGGGACGCCCAGTATCGACAAATAATTCCACGTCACCAGCGCGCCGGTGACGCGCGCGGGCTCGCCATCGCCATCTTTGGACGAAGCATTGAAACTCTCGCGTCGCACGAGAGCGAGATCTGTGAATCCACGCTGGCCCGCGCGCCAATCGAGATAGTTGGAATAGCCGACTGATCCAGAATCGAAACCCGCCTGGTTTATTAGTCGCTCACGCAGGAGCACGAGACGATCCGGATGCGGATACGGCAGCGGCCGGAGCAGGACCGCGTTAACGATGCTGAAAATCGCCGTGTTCGCCCCGATTCCGATGGCGAGCGTGAGGATGGCGATGGCGGTGAAGGCTGGCTGCTTCGCAAACATCCGCAGCGCGTAGCGCAGATCCTGCAGAAGCATACTCATGGTTTCGCGCTCATCGCCTGGAGATCACATGTTATGTGTCCGCGTTTCCGTCGGAGGTCTAGGTGGTTGGAACGGCTCCCCTTAGATTTGCTCCGCGGATCTTTGCGCACCTGGCTTGGCGTGGGCGATGTGCGCCGAGACACCGCCGAGTTGCACCGGCAGCGTGATTGGTTGACGCGCGAGCTGCCACATCGAGGTGAGCGCGCACGTCAGCAAAAGTGCGTAGGCAATCATCTCGAAGACGCCGCGTTCTTTTTCTTCGGAGCGCACGAGGAGCGCGTAGGTGCTTTCGCGTAATCCGACGGGCACTTCCGGCACCCTGCAGGAGGGGAGGATAGGATTTGTTGTTCGAGTATTCATAGCATCAGGTTGTTTGGTACGTTCCCTAATGCAGCGCGCGTGCCATCGAACGATAGATAGTCGCAACTGGTTTATCGTGAACGATTTATCCAGAAATAAAAACTCGGTGTGACCACGGATGTGTAGCGTCACCGGGACTACGCGGTTCCAAATTCGGGACCGTGCAGTCAGACGCAGCGACAGCTTGGGGGCGACCAGCCGCACCACGCCAGGCTATTTAATTCCGAAGCGGAAATGACGCGGGAACTACTCGCTCGCGTCGGATTTCTTCGACTTTTTGCGTTTGCCCTTCGCTTCGCCTTCCGCCGGCGCAGCAGCGGATTTGCTCTTTCCGCTCTTCGGCTCGGGTGCTTCCTCCGCCGCCGGGGGCGCGTCCACCCACTCGATGAATGCCACCGCCGCAGCGTCACTTTTCCGCTGACCGAGTTTCACGATACGCGTGTAGCCTCCATTGCGGGCCGCCGCACGCGGAGCGATGTCATCAAACAATTTCGTCACGGCGCCCCTTTGCCGGAGAACTGCCAGGGCGGTGCGCCGCGCATGAAGCGACCCTTTCTTGCCGAGCGTCACCATCTTTTCTGCGAGAGGCCTGACCGCCTTCGCTTTGGCCAGAGTTGTTTTGATCCGATGATGTTCGATCAAACTGCAAACCTGATTGGCGAGCAGCGCTTTCCGATGCTCCGCCGTGCGACCGAGCTTCACAGTTTTATTCTGATGTCTCATGGATCGTTCTTCCGCCGCCTAACGAATGACTACTTTTTCTCGCCTTCGGCCGCACCGTTCATGCTTGCGCCATCCGCGCTCCCCGCCGGCAAGTCCACCAGACCCGGATCGAATTTCTGGCCGAGCCCGAGCCCGAGCTGCTGCAGCTTATCCTTGATCTCGTTGAGCGATTTCTTGCCGAAGTTCCGATACTTCAGCATTTCGGCTTCGCTCTTCTGGGCCAGTTGTCCCACCGTGGTGATGTTCGCGTTGTTCAGGCAGTTGGCCGCGCGCACACTCAGTTCGATCTCGTTCACGCTCATATTCAGAAGCTTCTTCAGCTTCATGTTCTCTTCGCTGACCCCGGCCGGCGTCTCGTCGAATTCGATCACGTCTTCGTTGAAATTCACGAAGACGTCGAGGTGATGACGCAAAATTGCGGAGGATTGCAGGAGCGCATCGTCCGGCGTTAGCCGTCCGTCAGTCCACACTTCGAGGATGAGCTTGTCGTAATCGGTGCGCTGACCGACGCGCGTGTTTTCGACGGCATATTTGACGCGGGTCACCGGTGAAAAAATGGAATCAATCGGGATCAGGCCAATCGGCTGATCGGCGCGCTTGTTCTCTTCGCCGGTCGCGAACCCGCGCCCGACACGCACTTCGAGTTCCGCGTCGAACTTATGTTTCTTGTCGAGCGTGCAAATGATCTGGTCGGGATTTAGAACCTCGAACCCCTGAATCAGATGAATATCTTTCGCCGTCACTTCACCTTCCTTGTTCACCAAAATGGAAAGCTTGCGCGGCTCATGCTCGGCCGCCTTGAACTTGATCCGCTTCAGGTTGAGGACGATGTCGGTCACGTCCTCGACCACGCCGGGTAATGTGGCGAACTCGTGTTGCGCACCGGTGATCTTGACCGCGGTGATGGCGGCCCCTTCCAGTGAGGACAACAGCACCCGGCGGAGTGAATTTCCGACCGTGTGGCCGTAGCCGGCTTCAAATGGTTCAGCGACGAACCGGGCGTAGGTTTCAGTGGATGATCCCTCCTCTTTGGTGAGGGTCTTGGGCATCTCAAAACGACCGTAACGGACTGGCATAAGCTAAATAACGAACGTTGAATTCGGCCCAAGCGGCCTTCGTCGGCCGCACGTAGCGCTTCTCGATTCGTTTCTCCTTCAGCACCGGGTTACCCCTGGCGAGTGCGGCTTCACGTCTGGCGACGGAACCCCAGGGACCTACGGCGCAACTTTAAAAACTCGCTGCGGACGTGGAATCAACATTAGGTCAGCCGCATTGCAAGTGCCGTTTTCAGCCCGGTAGGGCGAGACTCTGTCGAGCCGCACCGCCAAGGCTCAGCGGAGCTTCGCCCTACCGATCAACTCTCGATCACGGTGTCCGGCAGCTCGTTCCGTGCCGGACCGGTGCGCGGGAAATGTTGCGCGAGTACTTTGCCCGCTTCGTTGATCGCTTCGACCAGCGCTTCAGTGAAGCTCTCGTTTTGAAAGTGGCTGCGCATCTTCGCGACGAGTCTCTCCCAAAAAGCGACCCCGCACCGGGCGTGCACGCCTTCGTCACCTATTACGGCGAACTTCCGCGCGCGGGGCGCCACGAAGACGAGGATGGCATTGCGCTCCGCGGTTTTCTCCATGCCGAGCTTCGCAAAGCGCCGCTGGGCCGCGTCGACCGGGTCCGCGCTCATTTCGCCGCGCTGGATGAACACCCGGATTTGCCCCGAGGTGTTCGCCTCCGCATTCTTGATC
>DASYVG010000151.1:0-2750 GCA_035937255.1 Chthoniobacterales bacterium
CGACCTCGTCTTTGTATGGGCGGACGCTGTTCAGATCGACTGCGTCGGGCCGCGCGAAGAGATCGCCGGATTGGAAGAAATGCACATGCGTGTCGACGTAGCCAGGCAGGATGAATTTGCCTTTGCAATCGACCCACTTCGAACCGGTCGGCACGCCGAGGTCTTTGCGCGAGGCGACCCTCTCAATCGTGTCGCCGTTGATCACGATGACGGCGTTCTCGATAATCTTGCCGTCACCGGGATTGATCGCGGTGCCCCCGACGAGCGAGATCTTTTCCGCGCGCGCATTGAGAGCGACCGCGGCCAACGCTGCAACTGCGAGGCTGAGCTTCACGACCGAGAGACTGCTCGAGTAAGCTCGCGATGACAAAACCAAACGTCGATGACGCGACCGCCTCGAATCTTCGAATCAGTCCTTTACGCCGATGATCTGGCGGCGGCGGAGCGCTTCTATCGCGATGTGCTCAAACTGGAGGTGATCACGCGCAGCGAGTTGGTTGTGTCATTCCGTTGTGCGCATGGCGTCCTGCTGATCTTCAATCCGAAGTTGAGTTCGCCGCCTGGTCGCGATGTTCCGTCCCACGGCAGATCGGGTTCGGGTCATCTTGCCTTCGTCGCAACCGATGCGGAACGCGAGGAATGGAAGCGCCGCCTGATGAGCGCAGGCGTTGCGATCGAAGCCGAGATCGATTGGGAACAGCGTGGCCGCTCGCTCTACTTCCGCGACCCGGCCGGCAATAGCATTGAGTTCGCGCCCCTCACGTTGTGGGGTGGCGGCTGGTGAGCGCTTCGTTCAGCGCACGACAGCCGCCTCGCCGAATGCTTCGCCTGAATTGCGAGCGCGTCAGCTTTCATGTCGTGATGGACCTGCGGAGGAGAACCGCGCGCACTTACTCCTTCGATTCGGGCACCGCTTTTTCCGCAGCTTGGAAGCCGATTTTTGAATGCGTGCCATCGCAGAATGGTTTCTCAGTCGATGCGCCGCAGCGGCAGAGTGCCATCTTTTTCTCGGCGGGATAGGTGTTGCCGTCGCTGTCTTTCAATTCCACCTCACCCTTCACGATAAGTGGGCCATTCTTGATGATGTCGATTGTTACGTCAGCCATGATAGGGCGAATGTAAGTTGCACCCTCTCACCTGGCGAGCGGAAGCGGAAGAGGGGCGGGTCGCTGCGAAGGGAACGCCGAATAGCGATTGAGACATTGTGCGATTGAGCCAAAATTGCACAGCCGGTTCTGAGTGAACCGGCCCCTCACAAATGCAGGCCACGATTCTGATTGTCGATGACGAGAAGCACACACGCGATGGACTGCGCCGGCTGCTCGAGGATAATTACGACGTATATGTCGCGGCCGATATCGCGAGCGCGTTCGATGTCCTGGAACGCGATCAGATCGACGTGATGCTGACCGACCTGAGGCTCGGGGGCGAGGACGGCATGACGCTGATCGAGCGCGCCTTGAAACTCCCGCGCCCGCCCATTTGCATCATGATGACCGCTTACGGTTCCGTGGATACGGCCGTCGAAGCGATGAAGCGCGGCGCCTACGACTTCGTGACGAAGCCGCTTAATCTCGACAAGATCGAAATCCTGATTTCACGCGCGCTCGGCAGCCGGCGCATGGAGCAGGAGAACCGCTCACTCCGGCAACAGGTCGAGGAACGATTTGGCCTTGAAAATTTGATCGGCGAATCGCCCGCCTTGCGCGAAGTCCTCGACACTATCCGGCAAGTTGCACCTTCCTCGGCGAACGTCTTGCTCGATGGAGAAAGCGGAACGGGCAAGGAACTGGCGGCGCACGCGATCCATAATCTCAGCCGCCGGAACAAAGCGAAATTCGTGACTGTTCATTGCGCGGCGCTTTCGCCGCAGTTGCTGGAGAGCGAGCTGTTCGGACACGAGCGCGGCGCGTTTACAGGAGCGCACGAGCGGCGCATCGGCCGGTTCGAGCAGGCGAACGGCGGCACGATTTTCCTGGATGAGATCGGCGAGATCGACCAAAGCACGCAGGTGAAACTGCTGCGCGTGATCAGCGAGGAGCGAGCCTTCGAACGGGTGGGCGGCAACCAGACTTTACGCGCCGACGTCCGCCTCATCGCCGCCACGAACAAGGATCTCGACGCCCTCGTGAAAGCAGGAGAATTTCGCGACGATCTTTATTTCCGCCTCCATGTCGTGCACATCACGATGCCGCCGTTGCGCGACCGGAAAGAAGACATTCCGCTGCTCGTGCAAAGCTTTCTGCGTCACTTCTGTCAGCTAAACGAGAAGCCGCTGCTAGAGCTCGGGACGGAGACGATGAACATGCTCCTGGCGTATGACTGGCCCGGCAACGTCCGCGAACTGCGCACGGCGATCGAGCATGGCGTCGTCATGGCAACCGGCGCGAAGATCGCGCCGCGCGATTTGCCGATGAATGTACGGCAGACGGTCGCGGCCAATCTGCCTGGCGGATTTGCGCCGCTGCGAGCGTTCGGAGCAAAAGCGAGCGCGCTCGACATTCACGAGACGGAGCGGCGACTCATCGCGCAGGCGCTGGCCACGACCAATGGCAATATCACGGCCGCGGCCAAGAAGCTCGGGATCAGCCGGCGTACCCTGCATCGCAAAATCAATGAAATGAACGCGAAACAAAACGCCGCGCCTGCGGAGGAGACAAAATCCGACGAGGCCGGGTAGCGCTAAGATTATCAACGCCATCAATCGCCCGCGGCTGATTTCACATGGACGAAGTGCCGCCGCGGCGTTT
>DASYVG010000152.1:0-3283 GCA_035937255.1 Chthoniobacterales bacterium
CGCTTCGCGCAGTCTGACTCGCTCGCTCCCCAGCGGCTCGGCTCTTCGACCGCAAACCATAGGAAGGGCGAGGTTCAGAACTTATGGGAAATAGCCAAGGCAGAGATAACGTGAAGAAACGCGCGGCACGCCGCAAAAAGACGGAGCGCCTCGCGCTCGCCAAGAAGAAACAGAAGCCGGCGAAATAACGCTCTCGAGAGCCCGGCCGGCCGAGATAAGACCAAATGGCTCACCTTGTGCCTGCTCTCTATACAATAGAGCGATCGAGCGAATAGCGGGCAACGCGTCCCGGCAGAACAGACTTTTCCCTGTCGCACCGCGTCGATCCGTGGGCGTGGCTCAAAGTTCCATGATTTGCGCCGTCGTTTTGTCGGTTTGACGTAACGTCTCGAGGGATGCCTGTGAGTTCAATTCGGCCATTCCAACGGCTCTACCCATCCGAGTGTCCGTCAACCATAGACCATGTGGCTCTACACCGGAGCGGTGCCGGCGAATCGGCATCGCATTCGCGTCAAGCTCCTCATCGAGAGCCTGATACAGGCTCCACCGCGCCATAGTTAACGTCATTGAATAATTGTTGCTAGGCACTGTCTAACCCTTGACAGTGATTCAGAAACTATGAACAAATTAATCTATTCAGCATTAGTCGGCAGTCTCGCGCTGGCAGTCAGCGCGAAGGCGGCGGACGAGAACGATCCGCCGAAGAAAGCTAAAGCGGCGAAAAAAGCGTCAACCGCGCAAGCGGCTTCGGCCAGGACGAACCGATCCGCCCAGGGGAACGTGCATCGCAATTCCAACGCCATGCATGCTCAACAGAAGTCTTTAAACACTTCCCGCAACAACGCGGGCGTCACGCATCAAAACAAGATGCACAGCAACGACGGTTCAGTGGCGCGTCAGCGCGGCGTAAACGAGACCGCGGTGCAGCGTAACACCGCGAAGAACGGCCTCAAAAATTCGAAGGTCGATCGGTCGCGAAATGCAAATCTGAACAGTCAGCAAAACGTGACGGTGAATCGTCAAAAGAATATAACCGTGGTTAACAACTGGAGCGGGTCACGCTTCAGCGGTCAGCAATACGCGGCCTTCAGGAATTATCGCCGGGAGCGGCATGACCGGAACTGGTGGAATAGTCACTACAGCCGCATCGTCATTTTCGGCGGTGGGAGCTATTACTGGAACAGCGGCTATTGGTATCCAGCGTGGGGCTATGACTCAGGATACAACTATGGCTACGACGGCCCGATCTACGGCTACAATGATCTTAATCCCGACCAGGTCGTCCTGAATGTGCAGGGGCAGCTGCAGCGGAACGGGTATTACTCCGGCCCGATTGACGGCTCGCTCGGACCAGTGACTCGCCGGGCAATTGCCGCCTTTCAGGCGGACCGTGGGCTCGCGATCACTTCGGCGATCGATCAGCCGACGCTCGCAACGCTGGGTTTAGTCTAGACAACAAAAAGTGTTTGAGAGCCGCACGGTGGCAACATCGTGCGGCTCTTTTTCTGTACGAAAGCAGCCTGGCGCGAGCGCGCTTGTCGCGGCACTCTGTGAGTGTCGACGCTCTTCAAATGTCGCCACGGCTCTCAGAGACGCAGCTACAGCGAAGGGCGTGCCGAGTAATTAACGGCGCGCTTTTTTGTGCACTGGATCCTCTTCAGAGGCGCACCGTGTTTATTTTGCGAAGCAACCCCGCGTGTGTGCGTACGGATGTGCCTCGCAACTCCAGCAACGCTCAGTCGTTACCTAACGAAACGGTTGGCAGATACTCGCCGTGCCATTGCCTCTTCCACCATTCACCGGTAACACGCCGCTCGGCCGCTGACGTGAACCGGTAATCGTAGGATGTCGCCCTAAGGTAACGCGGCGGGGCTTGGGCGAAAGGGTTGTGTCGTAACAATCGAGTCACCTCTGGATTGTTCTCCAGTAGGCGCTGGCAAAGGCGGAGGAACCACCAATTCTCTCGCGGGGTGCCGAGGGCGGCGAACCACATCTGCCAATCGAGCCGCGGCTGGTGCGGCGCCACCCAGCGCGGCGCCACCCGCAAGTCGCCGGGCTTCCATTTGAATTCGTACCGCAACCAGGTGCTGCCGTCGGCGCTCCCTTCGATGGTGATTTCCGGCCGCGATTTGGTCATGACGCGGAAAAGTCCATAGCTGTTTACGATCCGAAATGGCTGGGCGAATGCATACAGGCGACCCAGCGCGTGAGGCCAGGGTGCTTCCGGCTCGAAAGCCTGGCGAAAAAGCATCAGGTTCAGTGGCAGAGTGAGAAGCAGGCCAAGGATGGCCGCGCTTTGGAGCAAGCCCGCAAAAGCCCGCGCCCGGTCCGGCGCGGCGGGAGCAAGTTTGCGCCGGCCAATGACGGCGTCGTCGAGTAGCAACAGGCAAAGGGAGATCGTGAGCAAATTGAAGAAAGCGTAGTTGCCGGTGAGCGCAATCCCAAGCTGGAACGAGACCAGCAGTGCGAACGCTACCAACCGGGGCCGGCGTGGCGCCCAGATGAAAAACGGCACCACGAGCTCAACAAAGAGGGCAGCGGCGACTGTTATCTTCTTAAGCCACTCTGGACTTTGATCGGCATACCAGGCGAACACGGTTGGAAGCGGTTGTGTCCAGTAGTGGTAATCGAGCGCGGTGAGCTTCCACCAACTCTCGTCACCACTCGTTAGCTTCACCACTCCGGACAGGAACATCAGCTTAAAGAGCAGCAGCTTGAGCAGGAAGAGACCGATGCGTGAGCAAGGCGGGGCGCGTCCAGCCTTCGGCCACCACTGCCAGGGCGCGAAAAAGATCGCGAGAAAGCCCGTCTCCAACAACAGAATGTCCCATTGGAATTCCAGAAACGTTTGACCCGCGACCGAAAGGGACAGGTAGAGAACGAACAGCGCGGCGAGGCAGAGCAGCGGCGCGATCTCGGCGATCAAAAGCAGTGAAATCACGGCGCCGCTCCCGCAGAGAAAGTGCAGAAAGGTGTTACTCGAATTAAGCCAGCACAGCGTCGGCAGCTGGAACACGCTGTTCGCACCGATTTGCGCCCGCGCCGCGGAAAGGTACTCGGCGATCGGCAAAATGCCTCCGGTGCCAATCAGCCCATCGACTTGCACCCACAACGAGATAAACGCGATCAAGTAGATGGCGCCCAAAGCACGAAGAAACCAGCGACGCGCCGCGAAATAGTGCGGCTTCCGCACCTCATCGCCCCACAGCATCCCGGTGACAGCCGAGGCGAGTCCCCGATTCCGCGCGACGATTCCGTAGGCCGTTTCGCTGACTGCCGCAAA
>DASYVG010000153.1:0-5542 GCA_035937255.1 Chthoniobacterales bacterium
GAACGGACCCGCGGCGCTACCGGCGCGTGCGGCGCTGGTCTTCGCCCGCGGATTGGATTTTTCGTGAGCTGTTCGGCGTGGATGGATGCAGTCATTCGATGGCGAGTGCGACCGGACTTTACAATCTCCGGGAGAGAATGTGGGACGCAGAGCTTTGCGATTTTTGCGGTGTGAACGTCGAACAGCTGGGGACGATTTCCGATGAAGCTGAACCGGCGGGCGCGAAGTTCCGAAACGCGAAATTTTTCACGGCGATCGGAGATGGCGCGGCCAGCAATCTTGGTTCCGGCGCAGACCGGGCGGGTCTCGCGGCGGTCAACATCGGCACGAGCGCAGCCCTGCGCGTGATTGAGGAGAATGACGCGTCGCGCCTTCCGTTCGGCCTCTTCCGGCATGTCGTGGACGAAACGCGCACGGTGCTCGGGGGCGCTGTCAGCAACGCCGGCAACCTGCACAGCTGGTGTCTGCGCGAGTTACGGGTAAAAGGCAACCAGCCACTGCCGCGCCGGCTCGCGGCGGAAGACGCGCTGGCCGTGCTGCCCTTCTGGGTGAGCGAACGCGCGCCGAGCTGGCCGGAAGATCTGCGCGGCACGATCGTCGGGCTCACCCAATCGACGACCGCAGGAGAAATCCTGCGCGCGACGACGTGCAGCGTCTTTTACCGCCTCGCAGAAATCCTCGAGCTGATCGAATCGGCCACGAATGACGCCGAGGAGATCATCGTTTCTGGCGGCATCCGGCACTCGGCCGATGGGCTTCGGGTTCTGGCGGATGCAATGGGTCGCGATCTCCGCTTATCGAGCGAACCGGAAGCATCGCTTTGCGGGGCGGCGCTCCACGCGCTGGCCGGTCTTGGCGTTAAAGTCCGGCCACGGCGAGCCCCGAAAGTGATCCGATACGATCAACGCCTGGCCGAGAAACACCGTCTCCGCCGCGAACGACAAATCGCGCTCGAGCAAATGCTCACTCCTCTTCCGTAACCTCAATAATCTCACCCGGGCGGCAGCGAATCGTCAGCACGATTGGCCGGCAACAAACCGAACAGTCCTCGATCAGCGACTGCTCCGACTGTGAGGTGTCCACTTGGAGCGGAAAAGATTCGCCACAATGCGGACAGGTGACTTCGACTTCAGCAATCAGATCCAAGCGTGCCCTCCCGTCAGAGCCAAATTTATGGAGAGCTAAAGCGCAACGTCCCGTTTGACGTTGTTCGCAGGGAGCGGCGCATCGTCCGCTCTATGGAAGTGCAATTGCTCGACGCGCCTTCCATTCGTCTGCGCGATCGTGACGAGATAATTTTCGATCCGGACTTGCTCTCCCTGTTTGGGCAGATGGCCGAGCAGATGTGTGACATAGCCGCCGATTGTGCTGACGTCCGCGCTTTCCAAGGTCAGTCCGGCAAGATCCTGCAACTCATACAGACCAACCGCGCCATCGACCGTGAACTCGTTTTCGTTGATCTCGCTGAACTCTTCCTTCTCGGAGTCGAACTCATCTTGAATATCGCCGACGAGCTCCTCCAGCACGTTCTCCAGCGTGACCATCCCGACGGTGCCACCGTATTCGTCCACCACAATCGCGAGGTGGGCATGACGTGTCAGAAAAAGGCTCAACAGTTTCTCGAGCAGCATCATCTCGGGAACCGGCATCAATTCGCGCTTGATGCGCAGCAGATCGGGATGCGGATCACGCATCATCGGCACGAGCTCTTTTATATGAACGAGGCCGACCGTATTATCGAGATGACCGCGGCAGAGAGGGAAACGCGTATGGCGCGAGGCCAACGCTTTCTTGACGTTGTCCTCGAAACTGTCTTCGAGATCGAGCGATACGACTTCGCCACGCGGGGTCATGATGTCGCGCACCACGCGCCGCCGGAGGTCGAGCGCATTCATGAGCAGGTCGCGTCCAAGTGCGGACACCTCGTCGGACTTTTCGCTTTGATCGAGAATCAGCCGTAACTCCTCTTCGCTGTGGGCTAGCTCAGTTCCGGCGACCGGCTGAATCCGCAACAACGTTTGGAGGACGAAGTTGGACGACTTGTGCAACAGCCAAATGACCGGCTTGAACAAGATGTAGAAAGCGCCCAATGGCCGCACGAGCAACAACGACGTCGCCAATGGATTGCCGATGGCGATGTACTTCGGTGCCAGCTCGCCGAAAACGATGTGCAGGAAGGTGATCGCGAAGAATGCGAGTGCGATCGAAACGGCGGAAACGACGGCATGGGAATGAATGCCGGCGAGGGCAAACCCCGGCTGCAGCATCGCGGCCAGAAATTGCTCGCCCACCCAGCCGAGAGCAAGGCTGGCGAGCGTGACGCCCAGTTGCGTGGCGGAAAGATACGCATCGAGGTGCGCGCGAACATGCTTCGCGAAAATCGCGCGCAGATTCCCCTCTTCCACCAGTGCATCGAGTTGACTGCTCCGCACCTTGACGATCGCGAATTCGCACGCGACGAAGAATCCGTTCAGAACGACAAGCGCCGCGATGGCAGCGAGCTTGGTCAGCAGGAGACTGGGCGAATCCCAGTGTTCCGCAATCGCTTCCGCCAGCTCAGCGGAGGCTAATGGAAATAGAAACGAAATGCTCATCGAACGGATGCGCGCCGGCATCCGCAACCCCTGCGGCGACGAATCCTACCAGCTCGACTTCGTGACGCCAGGGATGAACCCGGCAGAAGCAAGCTCGCGAAACGTTAGCCGTGAAACCTTGAAGCGGCGAATGAAGGCACGTCGACGTCCGCTGACCTCACAGCGGTTAACTACGCGTGTGGGGCTCGCGTCGCGCGGCAACTGTGAAAGCGCAGCGTAATCCTTGTTTGCCTTCAACTCCGCGCGTAACGCGGCATACTTCTTCACGGTCGCGCGCTTGCGTTCGTTGCGGTTAATCCAGGAGGTCTTCGCCATAAAGGAACGCGGAAAGTAACGGAAAGCGGCCTGGACGCAAGCGGATTTATTGCCACAAGCCGGTCGATTAGCGCGGCGCAACCTGGCCTCTCGCGTATCGTACCCCAGGTATGTTTCCCCTGCACATTAAGATGCTGCCCACTTCAGCGATCGATCTTGAGCGGGCCTTGAATGACGCGCTGCGGCAGGTCGCAATTACATCCGACCAATGCGTGCGCGTAGTCGACCGATCGTATCCTGATCTTGAAGAGATTGCCGTCATCCTGGAAAGCGCCACCTTGAAAAGTGAAGCTGCTCGCCCGCCTGTCCTCGCCAGCAATAGAGAACGCGCATTGATTACGCGGGCGTTCCTAATTCGAGGCCGAAAATTTTCCGCCGGCCCTGCGAACATCGATTTCGTGCTCGCAGCGAGTGATGTGGTCCTCGCGCAGACGCGCGATGAGAAGGGCAACGTCGTCCTCGTTCTACAGTCAGCCTCCTCCGGAAAAATCGAAGTTGTTATTGCGCGCAGCAACCTTGAGGCGGCGATCGCGGAACTCGCGCGAAGTGAAGCCGGCCAGCACGGCGTAACGATCGAGAAGGTGAAGCTGGACCTCGTTCCGCACGGGTCGCGCGAGGTCGCTGCGCAAGTCCAATTCATGGCGCGAAAGCTCTTTTTCACGGCGACAATCCGGATCAAGGCCAAGTTGGAAATCGACGAGCAAATGACCGCCTGCCTCTCCGGGTTGACGTGCACGGGAGAAGGAACGATCGGGACGCTGGCATGCGGATTTCTGGCGCCGCATTTGCGGAAGCTGGACGGCCGCAGTTTCCCGCTCGCCGCCCTACCGCTGGGCGAGATCAAATTCAGGGATGTGCGATTTGATCTCGCCGATTCCGTAAAAGTCACAGCTGAGTTCGGCGCTTGACAGCCGCCTGCAAAGGTTTTGCGCCTTTGGGGAACGTGCGATAAGTAAAAGTATGGCCGGCTACGACCACGATCCGGATGGTGCCTGGGATGAGTATCAGTGGGAAAGATTCCTGCAGCAGCAGGACCATAAGACAGAGAAATACATGGAGCTGCTCGAGAAATATCTCGATCACCCGGAGCGTGATCAGATCATCGCGCGGGAGATGGGCTGGACGCAGTTGCTCAAGTCGGACGGTTGGAACGACGACGCGGACGCGCTGCTGGCAGATGAAGCGGCCTCAAACGAGAGCGCCGAAGGAGATGCTCCTTCTTTTCTGCAAAAGAGCGAGAGCTTCGAAGACCATACTCTGTATCGCGCCGCCTTTGCCCTCACGATCTGGATCGATCAGCTCTTCGACCAAGATCCCTCTCTGCAAAATGAGCCGGCCGCAGTGAAGCTGGCGACACATTCCGCTCTGGCCAGCGCGAAACTGGCAGCGGCGTTGAGTGACGACGACGTCGATGAGATCGGGATGACGATCGCGTATTTGAAACGCGCACTAAAGGCGGTGACACAGTCGATGGACGCTGGCGGACAGCTGTTGGCCGAGGAGTTGATTACGCCGCGGCAGCATGCGGCGCTCATGCAGCGTCTGTTCCACGTCCGCGACGGTGTGATCTCGTTGATGGGAGAATATCGGGGTGAGTGGCGACGGCGTTTCGGCAGCCGGTAGCCCGGTTGAATGAAATCGCCCTGCGCCCGTCCAACCTAATGCACACGGAAGCGACTGTGGCTCAAGCCGATGTGTCGGAGCTGGATTTGGTGAAAAGCGCCCAAACCGGCGATACCGACGCGTTTGACCAGCTGGTCAGCCGATACCGGACGCGAGTTTTTGGTATGATCTACAACATGGTACATAACGAGCAGGATGCCTGGGACTTAGCCCAGGACAGTTTCGTGAAGGCATGGAAATCGGTCGGTCGATTTCGCGGCCAATCTTCGTTTTATACTTGGATCTATCGGATCGTGATGAACGTCACCATCGACTGGCTGCGTAAAAAACGAGTCAAGGGTTCCGGCGCCGAATTCAATGACGAGGTGCAGTTGAAAGAGATCGATCCGGCCTCCCGCACGGTCCCGAAAGCCGACGCGCTGCCGCATCAGCGCATGGAAGGACAGGAGATTCGCGCGCGCATTGACGCCGCGATTGCACAGCTTTCGCCGGAACATCGCGCCGTCATTTTGATGAAGGAAACCGAGGAGATGCAGTATCACGAGATCGCGGAGACGCTCGGGTGCTCCATTGGAACGGTCATGTCGCGCCTGTTCTATGCGCGCAAAAAACTGCAGACTTTGTTGAGAGATGTTTATGAAAACGTTTGAGGAGAAATGGACCGCTTGGGTCGACGGCGAGCTGAGCGGAACAGAGCTGGCGGCGTTCGAAGCGTCGCTGCCTGATCGCGCCGCTGCCGAGGCCGAGAAGCGCGAGTCGCACGAGCTCGGTACGTTCCTGCGCGAGCAGCTCCAGGGTCGGGCGATGGCCAACGAAGAGTTCTTCGGGCATCAACTGCGCCAGGCAATCGCAAAAGAGCAAAGCCCCCAAAGATCCCCGGTCGTGAGGGAGAGCCGCTCCGCGTGGTGGTCGATTGGCCGTCTCGCGTGGGCCGGCGCTGCGTCACTCGCCATTTTTGTGGTCTGCACGTTTTTCGTCTTGCGCGAAAAGGAAACCGGCGATCAATCGCA
>DASYVG010000154.1:0-3191 GCA_035937255.1 Chthoniobacterales bacterium
TGGGCGGGATTTGCTTGAAAGGCCGCGCGCACGGCGGCGAGGTCATTGAAGGGAATCGAAATTGTGAGATTGGCAAACTCCTGCGGAATTCCCGCACTGTCCGGCCGTCCGTGCGTGAGTGCTCCGCTTCCTGCGCTAACCAGAAGCGAATCGACGTGCCCGTGATAGCAACCGTCGAACTTGATAATTTTATCGCGGCGGGTAAATCCGCGCGCCAGGCGAATGCACGACATGGTCGCTTCGGTCCCGCTGTTCACCATCCGCACTTTTTCGATCGACGGAACCGAGGCGCAGATCAGCTCCGCCATTTCCACTTCGAGCGGATTTGGAATCCCAAAACTGACTCCGCGCGCAGCCGCCGCGGTGAGGGCGTCGATCACTACCCTGGGCGCGTGACCGAGAATCGCCGGACCCCACGTGCCTACAAAATCGATCAGCTCGCGGCCGTCTGCGTCCCACACGCGCGCTCCGGCGGCGCGTTCCACAAAAAAAGGTTCTCCCCCGACGCCACGGAAAGCGCGCACGGGCGAGTTCACGCCACCCGGAATCCGGGCCCGAGCGCGCGCGAACAGTTCAGACGATCGATCCGGCACGGGCACAGAATAGCCGCGCGGCGAAGACTTCCAACTAGTCGGCCGGACGCGCACCTTCCAGTTCCCAGATAATGCAACCGCGCCGAAAAAGTCACGGGCATCAGCATCATTGACTGTGCGAGATCGGAGGTCGCCTTCGTTCTCCTTTTAGGGAAACGGCTAAAAGCATTTCGGGTGGCTGCGTTGACAGCATCGACGCGCATTCGATAATCTGCCGTGCTGACACAAGCGGCGGGGTAGCCAAGTGGTAAGGTCGGGGTCTGCAAAACCTCTATTCGCGGGTTCGATTCCCGCCCCCGCCTCATCTCATAGGCAGAAGGCGCGTTCTGCGGTGCCTAAAACACATTAATGAGAACAATTGTGAGAACAAGTCCAAGGACGTTCCCCAAGTTCACTGGCTAAAACGGCGACCTCCAAATGCCCGCTGAGACTCACTCCCGGCTCGCCAGTTTCATCTGGAGAATCTGCAACCTACTCCGCGGCCCGTACAAGCGGAACTACGAAATCGACGCCGCTCGCCGCGACAGAAACAACTCCGGAAATGAGCAGTTCGGCTGAGCCACCACTCCCGCAAAAAAGACGGCGGGGCTGCTTTGGCAAAGGCTGCCTCGCGATCATCGCTGTCGTTTTGGTTTTGCTCCTATCGCTCACCGTCGGCGCTTATTTTTTCCTGAGGCATTCTATTTTGGCATCCAAGCCCATTTCTCTGCCTATCGAAGAGCTTTCTTCCCAGCAGTTGACCGAAACCAAGCAGCGCATCCGAACATTCAAATCGAATGGGGTAAAGCCGCCGGAGCATGATTTGGAAACACCGGCGGCAGCGGGCAACACCCAACTCGAACTCTCCAGCGATGAGATCAACGGGTTGATCGCCGCAAACCGGAGAGCTCGCGGCCACGCGTTTGTCACGTTGAGCGGCAACGCCGCGACTGTGCAGTTGAGTATTTCCGCGAGTAAACTCACAGGCGCGGAGGGACGCTACCTGAACAGCTCATTCGTGATTGAGACCGCGGGACCCACGGCTCCGTCTCTCATTACGGTGAAGAAAACGGAGGCGAATGGATGGCCGGTGCCGTCTGCGATTCTACAGTGGCACTACCGGGGCCGCTCGATTCTCAGCTATGCGCTCGATGCGATCATCCCATATCGCATCGCGACCATTGAGATCCGCAACGGCAAACTCATCACCACGCAATCCTCAGCACAGTAATGCATCATTTTCAGTGTTGGCCAAAAAAAGGAAGCGGGCGGCGACGCGGACGCGCGGTCGGGCCTCTAGCGGCGTCTACTGTCTTGACCCGAAAGGCTCGCGCGCGTGCGCGAAAGTGGGAGCACGCTGAAAGTACGAAACCGAACGTTCAAGAATCTGATTGATCCGACGCAGGTGCACGATCTTCACGTCCTGTTATCGACGAGGCGCGAGACTGCTATCACCTGGATAGTGACGCGACCGTTCCGCTTGATTTCGGCCGCGCGAAAATACGCGATGACGTGCGCAATATAGGTGTGACGAAAGGGCCTAACACGCACCTACGCTCTTTCGCTCGATATTTATTACGAAATGACTTTGCGCCGCTACCAATTCGTTTTCCCTGCCTTGGTGCTGCTAATGCCGATCGCGCTGGCTGACGATTTGACGCGCGAGGTGCAGGAACAACTACGCGGAAAAGGCTTTTACGCCGGACCGCTCGATGGCAATGCCGGTTCGGAGTTCACTGCGGCGCTCAGGCGATACCAAATTCGGCACGGTCTGCCCGTGACCGGGGTCCTCGATGTGGCCACCGCTGAGGTGTTGGACGATGAGAACGGTAGTCTTCGATCAAGCGGGTTACAGGCGTCACCCGACTCGTCCAAACCTGTTTTCCGCGGTGACGCTGTCGACAACAGCCCGCCGCCGGAAGCCACGCCGGCCTCTTCGCCTGCTGCCGGGGGCGGTCCATTACCGTTACCTTCGTCTGTCGAAACGCCGGCTTTCGAAGGTTCTCCCGGCTTAACCAACGAGCGCGTGCAAAAATTTATTGCGGAATACCTCAGTGCGGGCGGGAGCAATAATATCGATGCGCAAATGCGCTATTTCGCCTTCCCCGTCGAATACTTCGAGCACGGCCGCGTGAACGAAGAATTTGTGCGCAAAGACACCGCCGGATACGTGCGCCGTTGGCCAGCCCGACACTACATGCTGACGGACCCGGTAAAGGTCACCTTAACTAGCGTCGACACCGCGACAGCCGAGTTCATCATCGCTTTCAGCGTGCAAAAGGGAAATCGCCGCGCCAGCGGCCGCACTTCCAACCGCGTGCTTGTGCGTGATGCCAATGGCACACTGCAAATCATCGGCATCCGCGAACGCCGCCTCGACATTTGAAATGATCGATAAATCGTTCTAACCGTCAGGTCGATGCGGTGCTGTCCGGAGACATGAGGCGGATTTCGAACTCCGCCGGTTGGTCGAATTTCATAGGTGATTTTCGAAATTCCGACTTCCGTAAACGTTCGTGAGATTGCGCAGACGGACGCGGCAATTCGACACTTTATGACACTTGTATTTCGACATGGCTTAGCCGAACTGTTCATTTCCGAAGTTGTTTCTGTCGCGGC
>DASYVG010000155.1:0-4560 GCA_035937255.1 Chthoniobacterales bacterium
CGCAGGCGCGACTTACGCGGAAATGATGCCGGGAGTGAGCATCGCCGTGATCTGGGGCGATCCTCAGAAAGGTGCGCACGGGACGTTTACCAAGTTCGTACCGGGATATAACGCCGGGATGCGTACGCATTCGAGCGATATCATCGCGGTGGTGATCAAAGGGGCCTATCTCTATCGGGACGAAGCGGGCGAGAAGCGGGTGGGTCCGGGCGAGTTCATTCGGATTCCGGCCGGGCATAAGCATTGGAGCGGCGGAGACAAGGCGGAGGGCGTGCTTATGTACCAGGAAAGTCCGGGCAAGTTCGACCTGATACCGGCGAAGTAGGGAGAATTGGCGGCAAGGGAGGGCCGAGTTTGGTATTGGGAAATCCTGACAAGCTGACGACCGGCAACTGAAAGGTGATTGGTGGCTGAGATGAGGCGAGTGCCGAGTGCCGATTGCCGAAGGTGATTAGCTTGGCGGTGATGGGCGTGGATGCGGATTGAAAGGGGGCGCGGGTTCGTGGAAGAATGCGGGATGAGTGAGACGGAGCCGCCCGGGTTAACCCAGGGCAACGGCCATGAGCGGTGGCGGTTCTGGCGGGATGTGCTGGTCTTTCAGCTCAAGATGCTCCTCGGTAATTTGCGCGATTTCGCGCTTATCCCGGTCTCGCTCACCGCCGCCCTGATTGATCTGATCTGCAAAGGGGAGCGGGAGGGGTCGCTCTTCTACAAGGTGCTGCGATGGGGATGGCACAGTGAAGAGGTGCTGGACGTCTATAGCCCGATCAGGCACGAGACGGCCGAATCCAAAATCAATCCCAACTACACGGTCGATTCGGTGATCGCGCGGCTCGAGGGCGTGGTCGTGCGCGAGTATGAGAAAGGTGGGACGGCGGCGAGCATCAAGGCCGCCCTGGATCGGACGATCGATCAGTTGCACCACGAGACGAGAGGGAAGCGCAACCGGGCGCGGGAAGTGGTCGCGCGGGCAACGCACAGATTGCGCAGCAGGCGCGAATTGCGCGAGGAGGAGAAGGAAATTAGGAATTAGAAAGAAGACCGGAGGGCCGGAGCCAGAGGTCGTGGTCAGAGCACAGAAATCGAGTTTCAGTTGCGGCGAGAATTTCGCGAGAGGTGCGTTCGCTTGAAAACGGAGTTTGGAGCGGTATTTTGCGCGGATGGCGAAAGAGGAGCAGATCGTCACTGAGGGCACTGTCACGCAGGTGCTGCCCGGCACGATGTTCCGCGTCGAGTTGCCGGGGAGCCGCAACGTGCTGGCCCACATTTCGGGGAAAATGCGCAAGCATTTCATTCGCATCGTCCCCGGGGACAAGGTCGAGGTGGAACTGTCTCCCTACGACCTGACGAAGGCGCGGATCATTTTCCGCGAGAAGTAGGGCGTTACTTTCGTCCCGGTGTTTATTTCGCGGATTCGGTAAGCGCAGGGGCGCGTCGAATTACGTTTCTGCAGGTGAGGAATCGACTCGCTTGCCATTGCCGAATGTCGGCCCCGAGGCGATATTCCACGAAGACAATCACAGGAGAATTATCATGGCTGAAGAGACCAAATCATCACAAGACATGGCGGGAGCCAGCGGGGCCCACGACAAGATCGAGAGCAGTAAAACGCATGTGCGCAAAGCGGCGGACGATCTGAAATCGGCTGCTGGTGCGGTGGCGGACGAGTATCGCGGCAAAGCCGAACAGGCTTGGGGCGATGCGCGCGATCGCGTGCGCACTTTTCAAGAAGACGGCGAAGAATATGTGCGCGAGAACCCAACCAAGGCCGTCTTCACGGCACTCGGCGTTGGGTTTCTTCTCGGCATCATTTTCCGGCGCTAACCAGTTCCCTGCATGGCCAGCGACACCATGCGGTTCCGCAATCCTGCGGGGCACGCAGGTTTGCTGAACAACCTGCTCGCGCTCCTGAACAGCCTGACCGGCTTTCTGGAGAGCAGGATCGGATTGATCGCGCATGAGTCCAAGTCGGCTCTCATGCACATCCTGGTGCTGGCCGGGGCACTGATTACCGCGGTTTTGTTTCTCACGCTTGGATATCTTTTCCTCGTCGCCAGCGCGGTCTTGGGAATCGCGCATGCTTTCCATGCATCGCCCGTCTGGGTGGCCCTCGGCGCGGCCGTCCTGCACTTCGTTCTTTGCGGGGTGTGCGTCGTGGTGGCGATGGCGCGCCTGCACAAGCCGATTTTCGAAGTGAGCGCCGCAGAATTGAAGAAAGATCGACAATGGCTGAAGAACCTCGACCGCGAAAATCCATCCACGAGCTGAGGCAGGAGATCGCGCACTCGCGGGACCGTTTGGCGCGCGACTTGAGCGGGCTGCGCTACGAGCTAAATATTCCGCTTAAGTTTCGGAAATCGGTTCAGCGCCATACAAGTGGCTGGGTGGCGGGCGCTGCCCTGGCCGGCGTCACCATGATGATGTTGCCCGCGCGCCAGAAAAAGGTCTACGTGAAGACGAAAAGCGGGAAGAAGGGGGATGCGCCCAAAGGCTTGTTGGAAGCCGGTTTTGCCATCGGCGCGCTCAAGCTGGTGGGGACCTTGGCCCGCCCGATTGTAATGAAGTTCCTCAGCCGCAAAATCAGCGGCTACAGCGGCCGCTCCAAGCCGGTCTGATCTGGCTGCGTCCCTTTTCGATTTACGCCGTGCGTGCCGATGCCTAATCATCGTCGCGCGCCATGACAGGAAAAATCGCCGAAGCGCTCGCCCCCGAGCACGCAAAGTTTCGTCACGTCGACGAATATCTGGCGATCGCCCAGAAGTCAGGGGCCTCCGATATTCACCTCGGAGTGAGCGCTCCGCCCATCTGGCGGCTTCATGGCGTGCTGCAACCGATCTGGCCCGGGGTGGCGCCTCTCACAGCAGAGGACACAGCCGCACTTGCCTCCACCTTTGTGCCGGAAGTGCAGAAGGCTCACCTTGCTCTTCGTGGTGACGCTGACTTCGCCTATGCCAATTCGTTTGGCCGCTTTCGCGCTTCCGTCGTCCAGCAACGGCTCGGATTGGAACTCGTCTTTCGCATCATCAACACTCGGGTCCAAACAATGGATGAACTTGGTTTGCCCGAGCATCTGAAGTTGCTCACTCGCTATCACAACGGCTTGATCCTGGTGACCGGCTCAGTCGGCAGCGGCAAATCGACCACGCTCGCGGCCCTCGTCGAGCAGATTAACCTCGAGCGCCGCGAGCACATCATCACGCTGGAAGATCCGATCGAGTATGTTTTTCAACCGAAAGGTTGTCACATCACGCAGCGCGAAGTGCACACCCATACGCTTTCATTCAGCGCGGCTTTGCGCGGCGCGTTACGCGAAGATCCGGACGTCATAATGGTCGGTGAAATGCGCGACCTGGAGACGATTTCGCTCGCGATCACGGCGTCGGAAACCGGTCACTTGGTGCTCGGCACGTTGCACACGGGAAACGCGTCTCGCACGCTTGATCGTTTGCTGGACGTTTTCCCGGTCGATCAACAGGAGCAAATCCGGACCATGGTGAGCGAGTCGCTTCGCGGAGTAATTAGCCAGCAACTCGTGCCGCGTGCGGATGGAACCGGCCGCGTCCTCGCGATCGAGACGCTCACGAATACCCCAGCGGTCGCGAACGTCATTCGCGAGGCGAAGACCTTCATGCTTCCAGGCATTATCCAAACCGGCCGCAAGCAGGGGATGCAGTTAATGGACGACTCGCTCACTGATCTGTTCGACCGCAGAGTCATTAGCGCGGAAGAAGCCTACGCGCGCGCCGAGCAAAAATCGTCCATGCGGCAGCACCTCGGGATCTGAAGCGCATGGCCTACATCGACCGATTCCTGAACGTGGTAGTTGAGCAAGGCGGCTCCGATCTACACATCGGCGAGAGCCAGCCCCCCAAGATGCGGCGTCACGGCGATGTCATGCCGATTCGGGAGGAACCGGTCACGCGCGACGAAGCGGTCCGCATGCTGAGCGAAATCGCCGGCCCGGATAGCTGGCAAATTTTCAACGAACGCGGCGATTTGGATTTTGCCTACGAAATGGACTCGAGGTCGCGTTTCCGCTGCAATTTTCTGAAGCAGGCAAATGGCTACGGGGCCGTCTTCCGCCTGATCCCAACGGAGATTGCCTCGCTCGAGCAGCTCGGGATTCCGCCCGTCGTGAAAGAATTTGGTCATTTGCGCGGCGGACTCGTCCTGGTCACCGGGCCGACCGGCTCCGGCAAATCGACGACGCTCGCGGCGCTGATTGACTACATCAATGAGAACTTCTCGCGCCACATCGTGACGATCGAAGAGCCAATTGAGTTCGTGCATCGCAACAAGCGCAGCATCATTACGCAGCGTGAGGTGCCGATGAATTCAGCCTCATTTCCGGACGGCCTGAAGGCGGCCCTGCGCGAGGATTCCGACATCGTGCTGGTCGGCGAAATGCGAGACCTGGAGACAATTTCCCTCGCCTTGACGGCCGCCGAAACCGGCCTGCTGGTTTTCGGAACCTTGCACACGAACAACGCGCGCAAAACGATCGATCGCATGGTGGACGTCTTCCCCGCCAACAAACAAGCGCAGGTACGGACAATGCTC
>DASYVG010000156.1:0-2455 GCA_035937255.1 Chthoniobacterales bacterium
CTGTCGTCTGGACCGAAGCGGACGAACCGCAGGCGGCGATTGGCAGTCACCTCCAGAAAATTGCGTATCCGCAGAATTATCAAAAGCATTTCGCGGCCGGCGCAGAACTGAAAGAAGCATACGAGCATAGCGGCCACGACATTCAGGATCTCGTCCTGCGTGGCGAATATCTCTACACGGCGAACGGGCCCGGAGGCTTTGAAGTTTTCGACGTTGCTAACATCGATCAAAAGGGATTTTCCGAGCGGATCGTCAGCGCACCGGTTTCACCGCTGGGCCAGCGGACGCGCGTAAATACAAAATTCGCGACCTCCGTAGCGCTGCCAAGCACGCTCGCGCTGGATCCGGCGCGCGAGCATCGGCCGGAAAATGAGGAGCAGCCGATCGATCTCTTTTACGCCTTCGCCTACATTTCCGATCGCGAAGAGGGCCTCGTGGGAACGAACGTCGCTACGCTCGTCGACGGAAATCCAGACAACAATTTCCTGAAACGCGATCTCACCTTCAATCCCGACGGCGTGCTAACCGGTGCAAGTTTCGTCACCGCAGCAGGCCATCGGCTCTATCTGACGACGCCGCGGGGCCTCTTCGTGATCGACTGCTCCGATCCGCTCCACCCGCGGCTCGCCGGCCAGTATCTCGGCTCTTTCCTGCGCAACCCGCATTGCGTGGCAATCCAGTTTCGCTATGCCTTCGTGACGGACGACGAAGGGATGAAGGTGCTCGACATTACCGATCCCGACCATCCAGCGCCGGTGCAAAATGGAGTCGTTAGGCTGCGCACCCCGGGCCGTCTCTACGTCGCGCGCACCTACGCTTACGTGGCAAACGGCCCCGAAGGGCTGGCAATTATCGATGTGGAAAATCCGGAACGGCCGCGGATTGATCAGGTATTCAACGCGGATGGCGCCCTGAACGACGCGCGCGCCGTGCAGATCGGAAGCGTCAACGCCTCACAGTTCGCGCTCGTGGCAGATGGGCGCAACGGCTTGCGCGTGGTGCAATTGATCTCGCCCGACACGGTGGCCGGCGCACAGGGGTTCAGCCCGCGACCGAATCCAAAATTGATCGCGACGTATCATACCAAGGGCGAAGCGATCGCGGTCTCGCGTGGACTCGAGCGCGACCGCGTAGTCGATGAAACCGGTGGACAGACGGTTGTCTTCGGCCGCCGCGGCGCCCGGCCATTCCACCTGGCGGAAATGGATCGCTTTTTCCGACGCACGGGCGGAGGCGACGGAAAAGATTTCGATCATGCACCGGGAGTGAATCTTTATCGCGTCGAGGATGTGGCGCTGGGAGCTGGACCGTTGCAAACCAAAAGCGGTCTGTTGTTGAAACCGCTGCCCACCCCAGTCCCCTCCCCGACGCCGCCGGGCGAGCCTGAAGTTGAACCGACGGCTATCCCGCTGCTGCGGTAATCCCTTTAAGGGACGGCCGTAAAACCGTTGCTGTCGGGCTCGAAGGTTGCTACAAGGGTTTCATGGCTGACAAAGCGACTAAACAACCCGAGAATGTTCCTGGTACGTGGTATGTCGATACGACTTGCACTCCGTGCCGAGTTTGTCTCGAAGAGGCGCCGAACCTCCTCAAGTACAACGACGACGAGACGTACGTTTATTTTTATAAGCAACCGGAAAACGATGAGGAAAACGGCGCCGCGCAACGCGCGATGGACGTTTGCCCGACGCTCGCCATCGGCAACGACGGCGAGTAAAATTTCCTCCTTTCGGCTGCCTGCCGGAACTTAAGATGCCGCCCGAAGCCGCCGCTGCCGTATCACCCTACACGCGCGCCAACCCTTTTCCGGGAAAGCTCGTCGTGAACCGCAGGTTGAGCGGCGAGGAATCAGAAAAGGACACGCGACACTTCGAGGTCGATCTGGCTGGCTGGGGTCTCAGTTACGAGGTTGGTGATTCGATGGCGGTCTATCCGTCGAACGATCCGGCGCTGGTCGAAGAGTTAGTCCACGCACTCTGCGCCAAAGGTGACGAGACCGTTCCCGGAAATAAGGGCCAGGAGACGACGTTGCGCGAAGCGCTTCTGCATGATTATCGCATCACGCAGACAACTCCGAAGTTTCTGAAGGCGATCGCCCAGCGCGCGTCGGGCGCGCCGTTGCTCAATGAGCTCCTGCAGCCTGAGAGAAAAGCGGATCTCGATAGCTACCTCTGGGGCCTGGAGGTGATCGACTTTGTGCTTGAACATCCCTCGGTCAGATTCACGCCGGCGGAATTTGTCGCGCTCCTCGCGAAATTGCAGCCGCGGCTCTACTCCATCTCCTCGAGTTTGAAGGCGCATCCGGAGGCCGTGCATTTCACCATCGACGTCGTCGGTTACGAGAGCCATGGCCGCCAGCGCAAGGGCGTTTGTTCATCGTTCCTGGCCGAGCGTTGCGAGAAAAATCCGGTGCCGGTGTTTCCGAATACTTCAAAGTTCCGGCTCCCGCAGGACG
>DASYVG010000157.1:0-7011 GCA_035937255.1 Chthoniobacterales bacterium
AAGTGGTGCGACGTGCTCGCCGGAATCGCCTTCGTTTTTTCTCTAGGTTTCGGACTCACGCGCGCGGACTCTGCGTCCCATTCTATGATTGAGGCCGTCGTGGTCGCCGGACTTATCGCCGCTAATGAATTGGCGCTGGGAAGAGGAGAGCGCGTGGTGCAGAACGACGGGCCGGAAACGCTCGGATCGCTCTATCAACGGCACCGCCAGATGGTGCTGGCATCTGGACTAAATCGGCTGGGCGAACATGTGGTGGAGTGGATTTTTCAGCTTACAAAGCGGGATGTCGCCACTCTGTTCTTCGTTTTCCTCGCGGCCGCGGGCGCCGCGCCATGGATTCTGCACGCGCTCGGCCTGGCCGCCTTAGGGAGTGGATTGCTCGCTTGCTTGGCCTTATTCCGCCGCCACAGTGGCGCGCGTGGAAGTCTGCCAGCGTCCGCGCAGTAGAAGCTGCTCTTCCGCGCGCGCCAGCATCTCAGCGGTGTCGACGTCCTGCCACCAGGCGTCGCCGACATCGATGGCACGAGCGCGGCCGTCACGAGCCATCAGTCGTACGCCATCTGCGAGACTGCAATCGCCGCCGACCTGTGCAAGATGTAGATAGGCAAAAATATCAGAAGGGCAGAGAAAAACGCCAGTATCAATGGCATCGAATCGGGCGAGTTCTTTGCTGATCGCGACGATGCGTCCGTCGCGAGTTTGAATCTTCATCGCATCTGGCAGGTCGAAAATGTCCTCGATTTTCCGATCGATCGCGAGGTTGAGATCGTTCGGATCACCTTCCCGTAGCAGCGCAATCAGTAGCTCCTTGTCAAAGAGGTGATCTCCCATGGTAAGAAAAAAAGGGCAGGACAACTGTTCCGATGCAGCGGCCAACAACGACACGCCGTTTTGCTTTTGCCACTCGCGGTTCCGAATCGGTCGCAGCTTCATGTCGGGCGGGATAAGTGGCATCAAACCGCCAAGTAGTGCCTCACTCTCGGAGCCCACGACAGCATGCAACCTGCGCACCCCCGCGCTTTGTAAATTCTCGATCACGTACGAAACGAGCGGCCGATCGAGCAGCGGCACGAGCGGTTTTGGCGAAACTCGACCTGAAGCACGCAGGCGGGAGCCGGCCCCGGCCATAAGAATAACTGCATCGTGAACTTTTGGCATAGCGGATTGAAGCCGGGGGTGTCTCAAAGCTTGTAATACTGCCGCAGGTTCCAAACGAGCCATTTGTGCGGGAGGAAACGGATCATAAACGGTGCGATTGTCGCCTGAAAAGTATCTCCGACAGTGACGCGTGCCGGCGGATTCGGCTGTTCGATCAAACGGGCGATGCGTCGCGCGACAAGTTGCGGACCGGGAGCAGACTTCATGTTTTTTTCCACCACGCGCCAGGCCGTCGCGACACGCTCGGCACCGCCCACCGGAGGCGTGCGTCGCACGGAATCGTTGAAGCTGGTCAGAATGTCGGCCGGTTGCAGGTCGACAATCCGGATCTGGCCGGTCGGTGATTCAAGTTGCAGCGACATCGTGAAAGAAGCCATGGCCGCTTTCCCGGCGTTATAAGCGGCCATGAATGGCACCGGCAGCCGCGCGGCGAGCGAAGTAACGTTGATCAGGAGACCGGACCCGCGCGTTCGCATCGAATCGAGGGCGAGCTGGCATAACTCGATGGGCGCGGAAACAAGAATCCGAAATTGTTCGGCGATTACCTCTGCGGAGAGTGATTCCGCCGGTCCGAAGTGCCCGCTTCCCGCATTGTTGATAACGACGTCGAAATGGCCAGCGGCTTGGAGCGAATCCTGGAACGCGGTTCGGACCGAATTCGGATCGCGCAGATCAAGCGAAACCGGGTGGACCAAAGAAGAGGCGGGGACCCGCTCGGGATCGCGGGAAGTGCCCCATATCTCGTAGCCTCGCGCGGCCAGGAGTTCCACGGTGGCGCGCCCTATGCCGGAGCTTGCGCCAGTGAGGAAGATTTTTTTCAAAGGGCAGGGTCGCGTTCAATGCGAAACACCCGAACGTTTCGCTCTTTCAATTCTATCAACAAAGATCGTTCGAATTCTGCGACGGGAACGAGTCGCCAAGGCGCGGTGATCAACAACTATTGTGTCATCCGTGTAAATCGCTCTGGCTTTCATGAGGAGCGCGGGGTCCACCTTCGCGAAGGGGAAAAGCGGACTGTAATAACGGGTGAATTCTGGCGCATACCAATCCACGTGGCGTTCACATTCCTTCAGAAACAGAAGCACGTCTTTCCGTTCCGCGGGAGGGTGCGCCTGTTGCAAATAACGCACAAATTTCATCGGGGGAGGCGCCTCCGAGTGGTTTTCGAAGGCCAGGGGAATGCCGATTGAAAGCAGGAGGATGGGTGGGAGAAAAAATGCCAGTTTCCATTGGCCGGGTAGAAACAATAACCCACGCTGCAGTGCGACGAGCAGGAGTGGCATGATCATTAGATAGTAACGTTGGTTTGCGGGGACAGCAGAAGATGATCAGGATATGGAGAGCGGCCCAGCTACGGTGAGTTCGCCAGAACTCACGATCGTCTTCGCTTAGGTTGCATGCATAAAAAAAGATCGCGGTGAGCGCCAGTGCGGATCGGAGGGCGAGCGTGAAGGCGGAACGCAGGAAACCGAGGCCGACGCCGAACCAAGCCCAGAATGTGAGTGGCGAATCTCAGGGCATAATAGGCAATGCTGAAATCGCCCGCTCCAATGTAAGCGTGCTACAAGTGCGGCGCCGGCGCAACCCAGATAACCCTGCCTCCAGGTAAGTGTTGGGACATTGAATGGACGCGCGGCGGAGCCATTTCTATTTTATGACAGGTGCACACGCAACCGCAGCTTGTGCCGCGCGGACGGATTGGTTCAGCGCTTTCCGTCGTGCTTAGCGTAGCCAATATTGCGAACGATGTTTTCCAGAATACTCCTCACGCTCGCAAGCTTCGGGACGTGCGGTGTCGTGCTGCGAGTTTTACGCGAGCTCCGGTTTCAGCGCGCCCATCGCCGGCAAGTCGTGTTCATGCGTGCGACCCTAGCCACGGGAGAGTTGTGCGAAGAGCGCCGACTCATCGTATCTCTTTCCACCCTGCCCGACAGAATCAAGAATTTGCGACCAACGCTGGAGTGTCTGCTGCAGCAAACGCGGTCGCCGGCCGAGATCGTGCTCGCGATTCCGCGGTTTTCCATCCGACAACAGAAGCCCTACGAAGTTCCATCTTGGCTGAACGAATTTCCCGGAGTGCGAATTTTGCAGGCAGACCGGGATTGGGGTCCGGCGACAAAATCGATTCCGGCGATCCAGTACGAACTTGCAGCCGATCGTGTCGAGACCTTGATCATGGTCGTGGACGATGATCGCATTTACCCGCACGACGCGGTCGAGACTTATTTGCATTACAGCGAGCAGTTGCCGGACGCGGCGCTCTGCTTTCGCGGAGCGGCGATGCCGCACAGCTTTGATTGGCGCAAGGCGAAGATGATTCACGGAAACAGACTGCGCGAACCGAGACGCGTCGCCGTGATCACGGGCTGCGGAAGTTATCTGGTGAAGCCGAGATTTTTCGATAAGGCGCTGTGGAATTATTCGGCAGCCCCGCGCGCAGCCTTTTACATGGACGACATTTGGATCAGCGGCTGTCTTGATCGTCGCGGGGTGAAGAAGTACGTGGTGCCATCATCGACGAGGCTTCGCGGCGTGAAGCAACAAGAGAGCGCCATGAGTTTGCGCGACGTGCCGCGTGGGCGGCAGGCCAACAACAACGACGTGATTGAGTTCTTACGCTCCAGCTGGGACGTCTTCCCCGAGTCGGGGTCACGCGGAGACAAGACTCTGCTGGATCGCACCTGACGTGGGCCTCCGCTCGAATCGCGTTGGCTGAATCTCAATCCAACCAACCTTGTCAAAAAACCATCGGCGTTGCCGCAGCTTAGCGAAGAGCGGCCAATCGGCGGCAAAGAGAGTCGTCGGCAAAGTGACCGTTACACCGAAGGAATGTCCTCGATAAGTTGCGATGCCGACGCGGTGCCCCGTGGCGCAATCGGTCACTTGGATACTTGCATCGCGCGGCGGAAGTTGCATGCAGATGGTCAGGGGCGCGTCCTTCCGATCTCGGCCCACGATGTAAAGGGTCGTTGGCTCCGCCCCTAACGACTGCAGGCGAAAGCGCAAGACGAGCCGCACTTGTTCGCGATCGCGGAACGCTGCGCAGTTTCCGTTTTTTGAAAAAGTGCGGACAGGATGGCCCGCGAGGCGGAAACATTCCGAGCGTAGCGCATACGAGATGAATCGCCGGCGCGAGAACTTCACTTGGGTCCAATGCTCTGTGATCGCACGTCGCTTTACGAGAGTCTCGCTCTCGGTTTGCTCTAATACCATGGCTTGGCAGGAAAACTGCGTGCGCCTTCCATGAACCAGATAGCTGAGGAGGACGCAACGCCTCTCACTGATGCTGAAGTTCTCGACGGCAAAACGGAGCAGGAGAGCGACCGCGCTGTGATCCGGGTGCGTGTCCATCTCCGAAGGAACGAGAAGATGCGTCGGCGCCCAGTCCGCGATCATTCGTCCGATTCGCGCTGAAGTTTTATTGCAATCGTGCAGCAGCGCACGCGTCAGGCCTTGATCGGGTAGTCGGAGAAATCGAGCGTCTGAAGCGCGCAATCCCAGCACCCCCAGAGCCGCGATGGCCTCTTTTCGCCGACGCGTCCCCCAGCGGGCGCGGTCGGCCGCATTCAGATGCCAGCGCTTTTCCAGCACCCGCTGCGGCCAGGGATTATCATCGCCGTCGGTAATATAAATCACCCGCACCGCCGCACCCGCGACCGCCGCCCTTTGCAGCAAGACACCGGCCGCGAGCGATTCGTCGTCCGGGTGGGGGGCGATCATCATCAGTCGCGAATCTGAATCGATGGCCGGAATGATCACGGGATGGAAAGCGTATGGAATCAGCCAAGTGGAGGCAACAGGCCAGTATTAGATCTCGGGGGTGGGATGAACGAGATCGAATGGAGTGAAATGACGATCGACGGCCTGGGCCCAGAGCGCTACTAGTCCGATCGCATCCGAAGTTTGCACGAAACTATGTTTGCCGGGCAGAAGAAAGCGCGCGCCGTAACAGGGGGTGCCGTCCAGAATTCCTGCCACGGGTCCGCTGCGTGCAGTGATTTTGTAAAACGCAGGAATTACTAGCTCGAAATCCGAGCGCTTCCCATCTTCCTCAGACGGGGTTAACCACGTGCCCGCGACACGCAATGTGTTTCCGACCGGCAGATAATTCCGCGCGATGAAGCGGCTCGCATCCATCGAAATATCGCGCCCGAGAACCGCGACGCAGGTCTGGGTCTCGATACAACGCTCCGCAGCATTATCGATCATCTGACCCCGCCAAATGCGTCTCATTACACACGGCTCCCAAATCGGACCAAAGCACCGTTGGCGGAAAATCGTTTCCCCTTTTTGATCTAAGACGAAATCGCCCGGCTCGGTCAGGTTAAGAGTTGCTCGCAGCAGGTCGGTCTCGCTTTTACTCCCATCGATCCAGAAGGGATGTAAGAACAGCTGCGCCAACAATTCGCTCGCCGCCACAAAGGCTACGAAAGGCACGCGGGAGCAGATCCTTCCCACCAACTGCTCTGGTCTAACGAGTCGTCCCGAGAGCGCCAGAAGAATGCCTACGTACATCGTGAACCCGAGCGGGTGGTAAGGCAGGTAATCCTGCCGGGTAACGAGCGACCAAAAACTCCAGAGTGCCGGCATGTAGAAACCGCAGATGAGGAAAGCGAAGCCGCGTCGAAATGCGAGAACGCGGTCAGGCGTTGCCCGGATGATGCGCCAGCCGGCGTAAACCACAGCCGGGAAAACGATGGGGAAAACAAACGCCCACCACGCCGGATGGTTCATTAGGCCAGGAACAATATTGTTTTCGAAAACCCAATAACGGAACTCTCGCCAGAGACCGGCCACGGCGAAGGCCAACATAATGGCGCCTGGAACGAGCGCAGCGCTCCCGAGGAATGCCGTAAGACAGCGCGCGAGGTGAGCGCGGGAAATGCCGAGCCTCTCGCGTCCAGCAAAACGCAATGTGAGTCCGCCACCCACCAGGATCGAGAATAAGAGCAAGGTCGTTTTCATCGAGATGCCGAAACAAAGGCCGAGGAGAAGCCCCGCGACGACCGCGCGCTGCATGGTCAGCGCGCCACTGAGTAGGACGAGGATGCAGAGCAGCCAGAGTGGCGCCCAGACATTGTCGGTCCTGAATTCGAGCGAGCAGAAAAAATAGCCGGGATACGAACCAGCCATGATTGCGCCCCACACTCCCGCGCGCCTGGAAAAGCAAAGTGCGCCGATGCGATACGTGCACCACGCAGCAAGGAGATACATCGGCAGCAAAAGGAAACGCATCCAGTAGAGGATGGTGGCGCGCTCACCGATGAGTTTATAGACCGGCGCGAAGGCGATCTGGAAAAGCGGCATGTGGTTATCGCAGAGATCGCGGTATTGCACGAAGCCGTTCGCCCATCCCCAGATGACATGCAGATGCTGCGACTCATCGGTGTCGAACTTGTAGCGCGTAATGTTGACGACTTTGAGCCCAAGCATCAGCGCGAACAGAATCGCGGCCGCGACGAATTCCGCCCGTCCAGACATCTCGAAGTAATCGGCCGCGTGTTGGGCGGCCGAGCGTACCCTCTCTCTCACCCTCGCAATCAAATTATATGTGATGAAGCGGCTGCCTCGCCTCAGCGGTGCGACGGTGTTTCCACACGATGAAGTAAATTATTCCGAAGACCGCCGAAGCGATCACCTGACCAACAATTCCGTCGATCAACATTCGACAAACGAGTGCGGGCACGCCGGCGATCAGCGCAGCGAGGACCGGCCAACCGACCTCAGCCCACGGATTCCGCCAACGGAAGACCAGGCGCAGAGTGCGATATCGGAGAACTCCCAGCACGACGTATGGCAGCAAAATTCCGAAGGCCGCGCCAGTCACGCCGAAGCGTTTAATAAGCCAGACGT
>DASYVG010000158.1:0-2491 GCA_035937255.1 Chthoniobacterales bacterium
GCCGTTTTGAATCGTTGCCCACCAGGCCCCTTTCCGCGCGTGACGCCGACCCGAGGTCCGCACCGGCGGGTCCAGCACCACCACTTGCCCGGCGGCTCGCAGACGCCGTGAAAATTCCACGTCCTCCATCAGGGGGATTTCCCTGAATCCTCCGAGCTGCTGGAAAACTTCACGCCGCACGAAAACCGTCTGATCGCCGAACAATGTGCCGCCGTGTCTCGTCAGAAAACGCGCCACGCTCTCGAGCCACATGAGCCGCGGGTGGCGATCATCAAATTTGCGGTAGAAAGCGCCCCCGATCACGTTGGGCTCTCGGATCACGTAATCGATTGCCCGTAGATGCTCCTCAGTGAGTTCGGTATCTGCGTGTTGAAAGACAAGCACATCGCCGTCAGCGGCGGCGGCACCGACATTCATCTGCGCGCCGCGGCTCGGCACGGCGCAGTGGAGAAATTTCGTGTCGGCTGCCGCGGCGATTTTCTCAGACGCCGCATTATGCGACGCGTCCACTACGATAACTTGGGCGACGTGCTGGAAAGCGGCCAGCTGTGGCAGCAAGCGCGCAAGATTTTCCGCGTCGTGCCAGGCGGGAACGATCACGCTGATCCTCACGTGACCGTCGCGGCGATCCGTCACTTGGTTTCTTTGAGCAAACGGGCCCGGGCTCGATCGAGCGCACGTCGTTCGCCTAGCGTAAGGCTGTTGAGGCCGTGCTTCGAGATTTTCTCCAATAACGGGTCGATCGATTCGTAAACGTCGTCATCCGGCTCGGCCGCGCGGGAGGCGGCCGCTTTCGGCACGATCTGAAACTTCGGCCGGGGTTGCAACCGCGATTTCAGATTGGACCACCAAACGAGCTCGGGGCCGATCCCGCGCAGTCGGATGTAAAAAAAGGCGACCGCGACGCTAGCCCACAGCACAGCGATCTCCGGCCACGCCCGACCGCCTAGCAGCATCAGCGTGTTAATCCCGACCACAGCGAGCGCGACCCACTTCGCCATGATTTGCAGGAGCATTTCGATCCGTGGATAGATTGTGGCAAATGCGACAAAGATCGCGAGGTGCAGAGCGGTGGACCCCGCCAGACCTGTTCGCTCGCGAAATCCCCAGACCGACAGCAAGAAGGTCGGCGCGAAAAGAAGGAGAACGTAGAGGAGAATAAAGGCTCGGCTGCCGATGAAACGTTCCACCTCGCGTCCAAAGACGAAGAGCATGTACATCTCGATCGCGAACCAGATAAGCGTGAACGGAGAGTGCACGAAGGCGTAGGTCGCGAGCTGCCAAAATTCGCCCCGTTGCAGCACGAGCGCGCTGTCGAACGATACATGGGTGAGCACACCGCTGAGGCCAAACGCGAACAGCAAGCTCGTGGCGACCGCGCAAACGACATGAATCCCGACGAGCAGCGTCGTCACGTGGACCGGATAACGGCCGACCCATGTGACAGGCTGATAATCATCGGAGGTGGTGACTCCGAACATGTTGGAATAAACGGCGCGCGCTTGGCCCGCGCAAGCAGCGGTTCGCGGTTCCTAGCCCCGCGGCGGCGAAAAATTTCTTGGAGAAGCCGACGAAGCGGCGAAAATAACCACTCGCGGCTCCGAGCATCCCGAAGAGCATATGGATCAAATCGCACCAGCCATCTCGCCGCCCGCAGGAATCGGAGATCACAAAATCGCGAACAAAGCGGTGCTCGACTGGGTGCAGGATGTCGCCACGCTCACGCAGCCGGAGAACGTCTTTTGGTGCGACGGCTCGCAGAGCGAAAATGAATACCTCCTCGGCGAAGCGTGCCGCCAGAATGTTCTGATCAAGTTAAACGAGCAGACAGTTCCGCGCTCTTATCTGCATCGCTCGAACCCGAACGACGTCGCGCGCGTCGAGCAGTTTACCCTCATCTGTACGCCCACCAAAGATGAGGCGGGTCCGACGAACAATTGGGCGGAGCCCGCAGAAACCTATTCCAAGCTCCACGGGATGCTCGGCGGCGCGATGCGCCGTCGCACCATGTTTGTGGTGCCCTACATCATGGGCCCGCCCGATTCGCCGCTCGCGAAGGTCGGTTTCGAAATCACCGACTCCCTCTACGTGGCACTAAGCATGAGGATCATGACACGCATGGGCGCGATCGCGACGAAGCGTCTCGGCGATGACACGACGGCGGAATGGAATCGCGGCGTCCACTCGCTACTTGACGTAAATCCGGACCGGCGGCTGATCTGCCATTTTCCGCAGGACAACACGATCATTTCCGTAGGTTCCGGCTACGGCGGCAATGTCTTGTTGAGTAAGAAGTGTCTCGCGCTTCGGATCGGTTCCTATCTCGCGCGCCAGCAGGGATGGCTCGCAGAACATATGCTGATTCTGGGCGTCGAATCGCCGGAAGGACGCAAACACTACGTGGCCGCGGCCTTTCCGAGCGCCTGCGGCAAGACGAATTTTGCGATGCTGATCCCGCCGGCGCGGTTTGCGGGATGGAAAGTCACTACCG
>DASYVG010000159.1:0-6287 GCA_035937255.1 Chthoniobacterales bacterium
TTCGGTGCGATGCGGCGGCCCCGGCCACTCAGACACGGGACGGCCCAGGCGATCGTTTCGCCGAGTACGTTCTGCCGGCTGAAAACATCCGTCAGCCGCGCGGGCAACGCGATCGGCAAAGATTCATGCGAGCTGAGATTCGCAGGCAGATTCAATTTGCGGAAGATCAGCCAGATTTTGGCTTTCATGGCTCGCAGCACTTTGGGCAGGAAGTAAACAAAAGCGGCCAAGGCAAGGGCAAATACGACGAGGGCGACAGCGGGATTGAAGTGAATGAGCGCGAGGCCGCCCAGAACGGCGGCGTCCTCGGCAACGCTCAGGCCGATATTCGAGAATGGCTCCGGCGAAGTGTTCGCCAGCAGCCGGGAAGAGGCCTTGGCGGTGTGCGTCATCAGACTCGTGGCCCCAGCGAGCAGCACAACCAGCACGTCGAACAACGGGCTGGAATGACCAAGCACCTGAATGGCGAGGAGCGCTCCGCCGATCGGCCGGATGATCGTATGCACCGCGTCCCATGCGGAATCGATCCACGGGATCTTGTCAGCGAAAAACTCGAGGAAGTAGAGAGCACCGGCGATCGTGATGATCATCGGGTGGCCCAAGACTTCGAGCGACTGATACGTGGGCGAGAGAGCGATCCAATGTTGATTGATAGCAAGCCCGGTGACGAAAACCGTGAGATAAAGATTCACGCCCGCCAGGCAGGCGAGCCCGAGCGCGACCCCGAGAAGATGCAACCGCTCCACTTCGCAATTATCTGAGCGCGTGCTCGAAAGTCACGCCGTTTCCGGCGGCTGGAGGCTCGCGGGCTTCGGTTCGACAAACTTCGCGCTCCTCGCCGCTTGATCTGGGCTGTCGCCTGGCTCTGTCGGGGCACACGGCGACGGTAGCATTTGCAGTTTCGCAGCCGCCCTGATAATGGCATCGCGTGCTCGATATTCGCCTCATTCGGGAACAGCCTGATTTCGTGAAGAGCCGCCTCGCCACCCGTGGCGGCGATGACTTGGCGAAAGTTGACGAACTTCTCGTCGTAGACACCGAGCGCAGAAAAGCGGAAACGGCGTTGCAGCGACTCAACGCGGACCGGAAGCGGCTGAGCAAGGAAATTGGTGGTCGCCGCGCTCGCCAGGAAGCTTCCGCGGAATTGGAAGAACAGGTCCGAAGGATCGGAGCGGAGATCGAGACGCTGACTGCACGCACAACAGAAAGCGAGGCGCGACAACAAGCGCTCCTTCTGCAGATTCCAAACCTGCCGCACACGCAGGCGCCGATCGGCAAGGATGCGAGCGAGAATCCAGTCGTCCTGAGTTGGGGCGACCAGCCTCAATTTTCTTACACCGCGCAGGACCACGCGGCGCTCGGGGCGAAACTCAAATTATTCGATCTGGAGCGCGCCGCGAAATTAAGCGGGAGCGGCTTCATCTGTTTCACCGGCGCAGGGGCGCGGCTGGAACGCGCGTTAATTAACTGGATGCTCGACCTGCATACGCGCGATCACGGTTACCTGGAGATGAGTCCGCCATTTTTGGTTAGGCGCGATTGCATGATTGGCACCACGCAGCTGCCCAAGTTTGAAGCGGACATGTACGGACTGGAAGAGAACCAGCTTTTTCTCGCGCCGACGGCGGAAGTGCCGGTCACTAATTTCCATCGCGAGGAAATTCTGAACACGGCGGAGCTGCCGAAGAAGTTCGTAGCCTATACGCCCTGCTTCCGTCGCGAAGCGGGCTCCGCCGGCCGCGAGACGCGCGGCATCATTCGCGTGCATCAATTCGACAAGGTTGAGCTGGTAAAAATCACCACGCCAGAAACGTCGTATCAGGAGCACGAGTCGCTCACGCGGGACGCAGAACGCGTCTTGCAACTACTGGGTCTCCATTATCGCGTGGTCGAGCTTTGCACCGGTGACGTGACGTTTGGCTCGGCCAAGACTTACGATCTCGAGGTCTGGTCGCCCGGTCAAGAGGGCTACCTGGAAGTCTCGAGCTGCTCGAATTTCGAAGACTTTCAAGCGCGGCGCATGAACCTGCGCTTCAAAGACGCAGACGGGAAGAATCGCTTCTGCCACACGCTCAATGGCTCCGGCGTTGCTTTGCCGCGTCTGTTCGCGGCGTTGATCGAAACCGGCCAGACACCCCAGGGGACCGTGCGCATCCCGGAAATACTGCAGCCATATTTCGGCGCCTCCGAAATCAGGTGAACCTAGCCGACTGCTTCCGGAGAACTGAACAGATCCAGCTGCCCCGGATCAGCGGAGGAGATCTCATTGCCCGAAGGCAGCGTTAATTCGTAGCCGAGGCGATTCGCCAGGCGCTCGCAGGTCCCGGGTGCGAAGCCTTCGAAGTGATTGTTCACGAAGCTCCAGACGCCCCGCACATCCTCCAGGTGCCGCTGAACCTTTGTCGCCCAACTCTCCAACGCCGCTTCGCGTTTCCAGAGAAGTTTTCCGTAGCGATGGACCCGCTGGCCGTCGCGATCGTATTTCGTCGCGTAATCACCGAGCAGGCGCAGATAAAGAAAATCGGTTGTGCGCGGTTGGAATTCAAAAGGGGCAAGGTTGCGCTCATTCAGCGGACTAGTGTCGGACCAGACCCAGCAGACGCGATGTTGTTCAATCAGGCGAATAATCTGCGGCCGGTGCCAGCCAGCATGGCGGAACTCGATCGCGAACCGAAAATCCCGCGGCAATTGGGCCAGGAAAGGACGCAGGACGGCGCGGCCATCCTTCGGTGTAAACGAGGGTGGGAGCTGGATCAGGATGACCTGCAGTTTCGACGCGAGCGGCTCGATGGCTCGCAGAAAAGCCGTGAACTCATTTGAGCAGTCCCGCAGCCGGCAAGCGTGCGTGATTTCGCGCGGCAGTTTGCAGGCGAACCGGAACGTGGCCGGTGTGCTGTCCATCCAGCGTAGGACGGTGCGCTCGGCGGGCGCGTTGTAAAATGTAGAGTCGATCTCCACCGCCGGGAAGTGATGGGAGTAAAACTCCAGCCAGCGGGAAGCGGGGAGGTCCGCCGGGTAAAAGTTCCCCCGCCACTCCTCGAAACTCCAGGCGCACGCGCCAATCCGAAGTTTCTGCTGATCGGTAAGCTTCAATTCCTTCGCAGACTATTCGAAAGAGCAGCGCTTCCAAGACGCATCTCGCTCGAGATTAGGACGTAAAAGCGGGATCGGTAACTTGACGGGGCCGCGAAGGAAATCTACCCTGCCGCACTCGATGAAACACCGATTCGTCATTCTCATTTTTGCGATGGCGTTCTGCGCTCTTTGTCCGCGTTCCGGCTCGGGGGCAATCATCTTTCGGCCGGGGCAAAAGACGCGCATCCTCGCACCGGGTGAAGAGGAGGTCAACGGCAACGCGCAACAGCTTTACGTCATCGCGGATGAAGCCGAGAAAGCCGGAAATCCGAGCCGGGCGGTCAAGGCTTTGCGGAAACTGGTGCGATCTTATCCGCGTGATACCCTTGCCCCGGGCGCCGGCTTCCGCGTCGCGCAGCTGGAAGAACAGGCCACCGATTTCATCAAGGCGGCCGCGGATTACCGATACGTCGTCGAGCGCTATCCCCAGAGCTCGCATTTCAACGAAGCGATGGAAGGCCAGTTCCGCATTGGTGAGATGTATCTCAATGGCAAGAAGCGGAAGGTGTTTGGTTTATCGATCGGGAGAGGGCTCAGTGAAGCAGTGGAGATTTTTGCGGCGATCGTCCGGACGGCGCCATACGGCAGATACACCGCCCGTGCCCAATTCGATATCGGGCGGGCGCGGGAGAAACAGGGGCAGAACGAAGCTGCGGTCGCGGCTTACCAGGCGGTCGTAGACAAATACCCGAACGATCCGATCGCTGTCGAAGCGCAATATCAGATTGGTTACATCTGGTTCGCTGCCGCCCGCGCGGGCACCTCGGATCCGAACGCGGTCGCGAACGCTAAAACCGGTTTCCAGGACTTCCTCTTCCGCTATCCGAAGAATGAAAAGGCGGCCCAGGCGCGGCAAGATCTCGACATGCTCGCGCACAAGGCGACGGCCAGTTCGTTCAACATCGCGCGGTTCTACGACAAGCAGAAGAATTATCGCGCCGCCGTCATTTACTACAACGACGTTATCCGTCAGCAGCCCGGTTCCACCGAAGGCGATCGCGCGAAGCGACGAGTCGATGAGCTGCGCGCGAAAGTCGGTGAGGCCGCGCTGAAGACGGCGTTTTCGAGTGAGACACCGAAGAGGATCGCCAGACGCACCGCCCGTGCGGAAGCTGGTGAAGAGTCCGAGACTCCGAGTATGCGCGGTGTTTCGCCTAACGACATCGCGCCGTTGCCTCCGGCGGAAACCGATCTTTCCCTCCCGCCGCCAGCTTCGCTGGCGCCGGATACCACGACGGCTCCGGACCTCTCGACGGCCCCCGCTGGTTGGGCTGCCCCCGAGCCGTCCGCCACTCCGGCAGCCTCGCCGGATGCGTCGCCTTAGCTTTGAGGAAACTGATCGCCGCGTTCGTGGTCGCCGTTTCGTTGAGCGGCTGCCTCGGATACCACATCGGCCCAGCGAAGCCGAATTACCTGCGGAATATCCATTCGATCTCGGTCCCGACGTTCAAGAATCACACCCTCATGCCACGCGTGGAGGTGCTCGTCACTGGGAGTGTGATCAAGCAGTTCCAGCAGGACGGAACCTTCCGCATTGCCGGCGAAGAGGCGGCGGACGCGACTCTCAAGGGCGAGATCATACGAATCTATCGGACGCCGGCGCGTTCGGTGCGCGGCAACGTCTTGGCCACGGTCGAATTCAACCTCGTTATGCGTCTGCGCTATTCGCTCATCGGCAGTGACGGCAGAGTCCTGGCCGGCCCGGCCGAAGTTTCCGGTGCGACCAGTTTTTTCGTTGGCACCGACGTGACGACCGACGAGCGCCAGGCGCTCCCTCTCGCGTCTGAGGAACTCGCGACGCAACTTGTGAGCCAATTGAGCGAGGGCTGGTAGATGCCGGCCAGCGGCGACGAGAAGCTCTGGCGCATTCTGCACGATAAACTGGACACGCTGTGCGCGAGCAATCGCCTGCCCGAAGCAATTCGCATCAGCGAGACCCTCGTCGATCTGGCGCGGCGCGCCTTCCCTGGCGATCACAGCGCTTACGCCCTCAGCCTCGAGAAGCTCGGGCAGTTGCACGATCAAAATGGCGACCGCGCCGCGGCCAGGCCTTACCTCGAGGAAGGCCACGCGTTGTTGGAAAAGGCCGAGAGCCCGGATTACCGCGCCATCTACCGTTCCGCGCGCCGGCTGGCCTTCGTTTACGACAACCTCGGCGAGACCGAACAGGCGGTTCGTTACTACGAAAAGGCGATCCACGCAGGGACGCGGCTGGAAGATCTGCCTTATTCGGATCTCGGCACGATGCTGAACAATGTGGCGTTGATTTATCGCAAGACCGGCCGGCAGAAGGCGGCCGAGCCGTATTACCAGCACGCGCTCGAAATCTACGAAAAACAACTTGGACCCGAGCATCCCGATGTGGCCTCGGTTTTGAATAACCTCGGTGTCTTCTATACCAACGAGCGCCGTTTTGCGGAGGCTGAGCAAGTGCACGTGCGCGCTCTCGCCATTCGCGAGAAGGTCCATCCCGCCACCCACCCGGACATCGCGCAATCCAAGTGCAACCTCGCGGTCGTCTATCATTCCAAGGGCGATTGGGCGCGCGCGGCGGAACTCTATCGCGCTTCGTTGCAGAGCTGGGAGGAAGCGGCTGCGCAACCTCCCGAGGATTACGAAATCGTCGCTTCTAATTATGCGGATCTGCTTCGCTCGTTAGGCAAAGCGCGCAAAGCGACGCAACTGGAAGAACGCGCGCGCAAATTGCGGCGGGTCTGACGCTGCGGCGGCCGTTTGCGCTTGCGCAGCTTCGCGCGGCGGGCATTTTACCCACCGGCCGCGCCGGAATTGCTCACGTGGCGGAATGGCAGACGCGTACGGCTCAGGACCGTATGGGGAAACCCGTGGAGGTTCGACTCCTCTCGTGAGCACGCGCGTCCTTTCCGCCTACTTTACGAATCTCGAATCCGCCGCCTCAAAAAAGCGATTGTGAGCTCGGCAGGGCGATTTGAGACTTCGTCCTTTGTCCAATCGATCCCACAACCGCTTCGGGCTTTCCCTTGGGAGAATCGCGGTTTTGAACAAGTCCCAGCCTCGGAAATGACTCAAATATTCGCTGCGCTGCTCGACATTTGCCTGCTCGCACCGTTGGCTAATACGATCTTCGCACCCTTAACGGCCGCCTACACCCCGCCACCGTTCGCGGCGCGCTG
>DASYVG010000160.1:0-5200 GCA_035937255.1 Chthoniobacterales bacterium
ACACAAAAAGCGCTTGTCTTTTCGCGACTCGGAATTAAAGGCGTAGGTCACTTTATGCTCGCTCGATTTGCCGTCATTCCGCTGCTTCTGGCCTTCAGCTTTCCCACGTGTAAAAAGCACGAAAAAATCGCCGTCCAGCGAAGTAGTGGCACCGCGTCCAGTCCCGCGCCAACTGTCGCAACAACACCATCTGCGACGCCCATTAACACCAAACCTGCGATTGACCAAAACGCGCAGGTCGTCGTGTTCGGTTATCACCGGTTCGTAAATCGGGTGCGCCGGCCTGACACCGAGATCACCCCGCAAGCGTTCGAGCAGCAGATGCAGGAATTGAGAAACAAAGGGATCGCCGTCATCGGTTTGCAGGATTTTCTGGCCTGGCGTCGCGGCGCAAAAGCCATCCCGGCGCGGTGCGCCGTCATCACGTTCGACGACGGTTGGAAATCGCAGTATGACGTCGCTTGGCCCATCATGAAGAAGTTTAGATATCCGCTGACGATGTTTGTGTACACAGAAGGAATCCGGCCGGGACATTTCAGCGGCGGCGAATCGATGACGTGGGACCAGCTCGCCGAGATGCGGGATGCTGGTGTCGATATTCAGGCGCACACAAAGACGCACCAAGACCTCCGAAAACCATACGACAAGGTCGCGAAGAAGCGGCTTAGCCCGCCGGAGTACGAGCAGTGGCTGCAAAGCGAGGTCGGCGGCTCGAAGGAAACGATCGAGCAGAAACTTGGCGTGAAGGTGAATTGCTTCGCGGTTCCGTACGGGTATTACAATGGCCACGTGAAGGACGTCGCGATGAAGGCCGGCTACGAGGCGCTGTTCACCGTCTATGGACAACCAGTGACTTATCGCACCCCGCTTGATTCAGTCGGGAGGTACCTGATGGAGGCAAACAAGCCGAAGACCTTCACCGATGCGGTCAGCGCGATCGCGACCACCGCCAGCGGACCAGCGGTGGCGGAAGTGTCGACCGCGGGATTGGCGACGCAGCCGGCCGATGGTGAAACAATCAAGACGGCGCTTCCGTTGATCAAAGCGAATCTCAGTTCGATGGGACCGATCGATCCCGGGACGGTCCAAATGCGCATCAGCAGCCTGGGCGTCGTGCCCGCGAACTTCGATGCGGCGAATGCGACCGTCGCGTATCAGGTGACGCAGAAACTGCGCGATAAAACCTGCACCGTGATCCTCAGCGCAAAGTCGGGCGGAAAGAGGATAGAGACGCACTGGACGTTTGCGATCGATCCAGCGGCACTGAACGCGTCCGCTCCTGCTGTAACGCCGGCAGCCTCACCAAAGAAGTAACGCGCGCCCAGCCCGCGCACTTCCATTCCTGTTTTATGTTCTCGCAACTCGGCGACAAGCTTCAGGACATTTTCAAGGACCTGCGCGGTCATGGGTCCATTAGTGAATCCAATATCAACGACGCGCTTCGTCAGGTGCGCCTGGCGTTGTTGGAAGCGGACGTCGACTTTCAGGTCGCGAAAAAGTTCATCGGGAGGGTGAAGGAAAAAGCACTCGGCGAAGAAGTGCTCCGCAGCGTCACGCCCGGTCAGCAGATTGTGAAGATTTTTCACGAAGAGCTGACGTTGCTCCTCGGCGGCGATGCTGCGCCTCTCAATCTCGAAAAACCGGCGCGGATTTTGATGGTCGGGTTGAACGGCGCAGGCAAAACCACTTCCTCGGCTAAACTGGCGCGCTTGCTCAAGAAGCAAGGCCGGGTGCCTTTACTGATCGCGTGCGACTTGCATCGCCCGGCTGCGATTGAGCAGCTCGCGACACTCGGTGAACAAATTGATGTGCCGGTTTATCGGCCGGATCCCGGGGTGAAAGATGTCCGGCGTGCTGCCGCTGCCGGTCTGGAGTGGGCCGCGCATCAAACCGGCAATGTCCAGATCTTCGATACGGCGGGCCGCCAGGAAATCGATGCGGCGCTGATCGAGGAACTCCGAGAGTTGAAGGAGTTTCTTCAGCCGCAAGAGACACTACTGGTGGCGGACGCGGCGACCGGGCAGCAGGCAGTGAGCGTTGCCACTCACTTCAACGACGCGCTTCAGCTGACCGGCATCGTGCTGACGAAGCTGGATGGCGACGCTCGCGGCGGGGCCGCTCTCTCGATGCGCGAAGTGACGCAGCGGCCGATCAAGTTCGGCGGCGTTGGCGAAAAGCTCGATCAGTTTGAGCCCTTTGTGCCAGAGCGGCTCGCGGGCCGCATCCTCGGGATGGGCGACATCGTGGGCCTGGTCGAGAAAGCGGCCGAAGCGTTCGATGAAGAAGAAGCGCAGCGGATGGAGCGCAAGCTGCGGACGGCTTCGTTCGATTTCAACGATTTTCTGGCGCAGTTTAAAATGATGCGGAAGATGGGTCCGCTCGAGAATATCCTTGGCATGATTCCCGGCATGAGTAACGTGCAGGGCCTTTCGGTTGACGAAAAGCAGCTCAAACGGACGGAAGCGATCGTGCTTTCGATGACGAGCGAAGAGCGCACGCGGCCCGATCTATTAAATGCGCGGCGCCGTCAGCGCATCGCCCGTGGCAGCGGAAGCAGCGTCACCGAGGTGAATGATTTGCTGCAGCGTTTTAACCAGATGCGGAAGATGATGAAGAACGCCGGCAAGATGAAGAAAATGATGGCGCAAATGGCGCGAATGAAAAATTAACCGAAGAAAAAGTATGGCAGTTTCAATCAGATTACGCAGAGAAGGTGCGAAGAATCGCCCCTATTATAAAGTAGTTGTGGCCGATAGTCGCAGCCCGCGTGATGGCAAATTTCTCGAGATTCTGGGGACCTACGATCCGAAAAATCAGGGGCATAACAGCACACTGAAGCTGGACCGAATCGAGCACTGGATCGGGCAGGGCGCACAGCCGTCCGATACTGTTCGCAGCCTTATCAAAAAGAATCGGAAGCAAGTTCTGAGCGGTGGCACTACCGCCGGCGTCTGATTCCATGGCGTGAAACAATTCCTCGAGTTCGTTATTCGGCAGCTCGTGGAATTTCCGGATGAGGTCATGCTGTCGGAGATGCCCTCCGGCAAGACGACGGTCTTCCGATTGCAAATGCGCCAGACAGATGTCGGCCGCATCATTGGTCGCAATGGCCAGACGATCCAGGCGATTCGTGCGCTCTTATCCAGCGCAGCGTCGCGCCATGGTGAGCGCGCTACGCTCGAGATCATCGAGTAATCGGTACGCTCGGTAGGCCTGCTGGTAGGGCGACGCTCCGCGGAGTCGGCGATAACGCACTCCGGCTCGACAGAGTCTCGCCCTACCGAGTTCTCTGTGGTTGAAACGTTGGACGTTCGGGGTTGGCCATTGGAGATTTGTTCGATGCGAGTCGATATCCTCACACTTTTTCCAGAGATCTGCCGGGCTCCGCTCAGCGAGAGCATGATGAAGCGCGGCCAAGGTTGCGGAGCGCTCGAATTGCACATCCACAATCTGCGCGATTGGGCGACCGACAAACATCGCGTGGTGGACGATTCGCCCTACGGTGGCGGGCAGGGGATGATACTAAAACCAGAGCCGATCTTTGCTGCGGTGGACTCGCTGCGCGGGGGAGAGAGCACGGTCGTGCTCATGACGCCGCAAGGAGAGCGCTTTACGCAACCGCGCGCGCGACAGTTTTCAGCACGCCCACACCTGATAGTTGTCTGCGGTCACTACGAAGGCGTCGATCACCGTGTCGTTGAACATCTCGTCGATTTCGAGATATCCATCGGCGATTACGTCTTGACCAACGGCGCGATCGCCGCGGCGGTTTTTGTTGACGCTGTGGGCCGGCTGGTGCCGGGTGTCCTCGGTCACGAACAGTCTGCCGCCGACGACAGCTTTACCGGAGAATTCCTGGAAGGACCGCAATACACGCGACCCATGGAATTTCGCGGCTGGAGAGTCCCCGAGGTTCTACTTTCCGGCAACCATCAGAAGATCGCAGCCTGGCGACGTTCCGCTGCACGGACGCGGACGCGGGAGAATCGTCCTGATCTCTTGGATGCCTGAACCAAACACGCGCTCAAACGGCGCGTTGAAACGAGGGAGACTGCGGAAAAACGCTACGCGCGATGAGGCGCTGCAGCGACTCCGAGCGACGACGAAGCGAACGCAGACCGCCTCGTAACTTTGGCCAATCTTGGAGAGCTGGCCTGCTTGCGGCTACTTGCAACAACATGAAAGCCGTCACTGTCTTCGTATCCTTCTGGAGCCCGCATAACTGCGGCGGCGATGGCTGCGAGGATTGCGGGGGTCGTCAGTCCCAATCCGATTAACATTGTCATAACCATCATAAAGCAGATGGCGTGCCGAGGTGCGCTCCTCAGACGGAGTTTATCGCCTCGCGCAAGGATCACGGAGTAAGGAGTTTGCGATAATTGGATCCCGTATGGAACGACCGGCGAGCCGGAAGGGCAGGCCGCCTAGCTGTAAAGATCCAATTATCGGTGAAAGGTCCTACCGCGGAGGGCGCTGAGAACGCAGAGTTTTTGGGACGGCTTAGCGAAAGGATCGATCACCGTTCGGTCGGACTAACTCCCCGTCTCCAGCGCGCTCTGCGATTAGAACCCGATGCCAACTGCATCAGTATGCTTAGTGCAGATTGAAAACCTCGACTAGTGCTACACCAGTCCCGCCGTTTTTACCGGCAACGATGGCAGTGTATCCGCCACCCGGAAGCGTTGCCACGATCGCTGACTCCAAGTTGTTGGACGGCGGAATAGTTGTGGCTTCGACTTCGGCCTGCTGAGAGAGCCCGGTCTGATCGTTAATCTTCCAATTATCGTTCGAAGCCACGAGGGCCCCGTTACCGTCATGAAGTTCGAGTGTCGGGTCCGCCAACCGGCTCGCGATTGTATTCGGCAGCGATGGCCCGATCGCCCGAACGATCACATGGCCAGTGCCGTTTCCGCCATTAAGAATAAATCCACCGATCATCACATTCTGCCCAGTCTGCACGAAACCGCGGGTTGAGATGTTCGCTAAAGCCGCATTCACGGCGGGATCGAGATCAAAGACCTCGACCAACCCCAGCCCGATGCTGGCGTTCTTCCCAGCAAGCACGGCAGTGTAACCTCCCGGCGCCAGGGTCACCACGATCGCCGACTCCAGATCATTAGGGGGCGGAACAGTGGTCGCTACCACTTCGGCCTGTTGAGACAATCCGGTTTGATCGTTGATTTTCCAGTTATCGTTCGTC
>DASYVG010000161.1:0-3754 GCA_035937255.1 Chthoniobacterales bacterium
TTGAAAGCGATCGCCCAGCGCGGGGATTTCGCCGTGAAGCCGAGCTGCTCGCGCTGTGCGAACGAATCGACCTTCACGACGGCGCCATCCGTCTGGTAGGCGAAGTCATGTCGCACGCGGTCGAGCTCGTGAATCGCCTCGAGAATTTCGTCGACGGAATTTGCGCGCCACCATCGTCCGCCGGACGGCAGCCCGAGTTTTTGCAGAAACGGGAACAGCTCCGAGTGCGCGGTGAGTTCGGCGCCTTCCACAGCTCCGGTTCCGTAAAAGACAACGCCAAGCGGGCGTTGCGCCGCGATCGCCGGGTCGAGCTGTTTCAATGAACCCGCCGCCGCATTGCGCGGATTAGCAAAAACCGGAAGACCGTTTTCGGTGCGCTCGGCATTCAGGCGTGCGAAGCCTTCTTTATCCATGTAGACCTCGCCGCGAATTTCCAGTAACCGCGGCGCGTTCGCCCGAAGCTTCTTGGGAATTGATCGGATCGTTCGAACATTCTGCGTGATCTCGTCGCCGACCGCGCCGTCGCCACGGGTGGCTGCGTACTGCAGCCGGCCGTCTTTGTACAGAAGTGAAACGGCGACGCCGTCCACTTTCGGTTCCACGACCACGCGGATTTCCTCGTTCGGCAGCCGCCGCTGGAGGCGACGATAGAACTCCGTTACCTCTTCCTGCGAATACGTATTGTCGAGACTTAGCATCGGAGCGAGATGCGTAATCTGGGTGAATGCGGTCAGCGGTTTGCCGCCCACTCGCCGCGTCGGCGAATCCGAGGCAGCGAACTGCGGAAACTTCGCTTCGAGATCCGCCAATTCGCGATAAAGCTGGTCGAATTCCTGGTCGCTGATGGTAGGCGCCGCCTCCTCGTGATAGAGGCGGTTGTGCTCCTCGATCGCGCTCCCCAATTGATCGATTCGCCGTTTCGCCGACCGCTCCGCATCCGCCATCGAGCCACGATACGAACTCGCGCCGGAGCGGCAATCGCAGCTTCTAATCCGCAGGACATCTAGCGTCCGCCGTTTATCTTTTGACCCGGTGAGCGGGCCACATCAAAGCGTCCTGGGAATTGACGGTGGGGGAAGCAAGACCGCCTGGGTTCTCGCAGAATGGGATGGCCGCGCCCTGCGCGTGAAGCGAGCAGGAAAGCTGCCGCCCGCAAATCTTCGCCTGACGAGTACGGAGCGCCTGCGTGAGATCCTCGAGGCGTTACCAACCGACATTGATCGGCTCGGGATTTTTCTCGCCGGATGTGTCACGGCCGAGGATCGACGCGAGCTGGCGGCACTCGCTTCGAGTGTCTGGCCGGACGCGAAAATTGTCGCCGGCAGCGATCGGGAGTCCGGTGTGGAAGCCGCCCTCGGCGACGGCGATGGAATTGCGGTCAATGCCGGAACCGGCTCTTCGATCACAGGTCGCCGCGGCGCGCGGATCGAAAAGGCGGGCGGGTGGGGGCACGTGCTGGGCGACGCAGGTGGCGGTTATTACCTCTCAGTTCAGGCGCTGCAGTTGATCCTGCGGGAACACGATCTGCACCGCGGTGAGACCGAATTCGCAGCCAGCGTCTTGCGGGAGCTCGCCCTCAACAATCTCGATGAGTTGGTCAGGTGGGCACAAACTGCCAACAAGACCGAGCTCGCCATGCTCACGCCGGTCGTCTTCGCCGCGGCCGATTCGGGCGACCCCCACGTCATCGAAATCCTTGATGGTGGCGCACGGGTTTTGGCGGAATACACGACTGCGGTCGCGCACCGTCTGGGGTTCAACGCACCGGAAGTGAGGTTGCTCGGCGGATTGTTTCAATGCTGCACAGTTTACGCCGAGGCCTATCGCCGGGAGCTTCGGGCACTCGTGCCAAACGCCGTTGTCACGCACGCGGCGCAGACACCGGAGATGGCGGCGGCGACTCTCGCTCTCAAAGAGGAGGAAGCGGCCCCGGAGTTCCTGCAGTCTGCCGCGGTTCCGCGCGTGTCTATTGCGACGGAACAAGCTAATCCGCGTTCGGTTTCTCTGGACCAGATGAACGCTTCAGAAATCGTCGCGCTTTTCGTCGGCGAAGAACAGTTCGTGGAAGGGGCGCTCCGCGCGCAAAGCAACAATCTGGCACTGGCGATCGATTTCGTCACCGCGGCTCTGCGCGCGGGTGGTCGGCTCTTCTACGTCGGCGCAGGCAGCAGCGGCCGTTTGGGCGTGCTCGATGCGAGCGAAATTCGCCCCACCTTTGGCGCCTCCTCCGAGCTGGTGCAGGGAATCATAGCGGGTGGTGCGACTGCACTTTTTCGCAGCACCGAAGGCGCCGAGGACGAACGTGAAACCGGCGCTTTGACGATTGTGCAGCGCGGCATCCGCGCGGGCGACGTCGTCTGCGGAATTGCCGCGAGCGGCAGCACGCCATTTGTTTTCGGCGCGCTTGAAAAAGCCAAGGAACGCGGCGCGGGCACGATGTTGCTAACGTGCAATCCCGCACGCCAGCGAACCGAAACGTATGACGTGGAGATCGATCTGCCCACCGGTCCGGAATTGCTGACGGGATCGACGCGACTAAAAGCCGGAACCGCCACCAAAGTTGCTCTCAACATCATCAGCACTGGAGCGATGGTCCGTCTCGGCAAAGTTCGCGGCAATTCGATGGTCGATTTGCAGCCAACGAACCGTAAGTTACGTGATCGCGCGGCGCGGTTGGTCAGCGAGCAGCTCGGATGTGATCTCGAGACGGCTGTGACCCGACTCAAATCTGCGGATTGGAATGTCCGTGCCGCCTTAAAATAGGGGCGAATATCTTTCCACCCGAAGCCAGCTAGCCGGATGACTTTTGTGCCTAGCGGCACGTGATTTTCACGCCGGTTTTGCGTCTTGGCCGCGAACGCTGGGTTACAGAGTGGTGCGCAGGACGATGTTTCAGCGCGTGCGCCGTCTGCTGCGGAGCGGGCCGTGCCGCCTGCACAGGTGGGATCATTTCCTCAACATGGTAGATCGTTCGCGAAGTCGGACCGGGTTGCAGATCGTTGAAATATTTACCGACTTCGTAGCGCTGAAAAACCTCCTCAGTAACGAGTTGTGAGCGCCCTATTCCCTGTTGGTCCCGCAAGATAAAAGTGAAGGAACCGTCGATTCCGATCGAATCGTAGAACGGCGCAGGACGAAATACTCTGTGAACGGCAACGCCCTCGTTGGCACATCCCAAGCAGACGGTGGCCGCCGTCAGGTAGAGGAAAATCGAGAGACGCGTAGGCATGCTAAGATGGGAGGCATCCGTGCCGAGCCGTTTTCAGCCGCTCCGTAATTCCCGCGCTAGCGCTTTGTTTGAATTTATGCAAAGCGCGGATCATCCCCAAAACTGTGACGGCTCAGAAAATTCTATAAGCGCACTCGCGGGGCGCGACACGAAGCAGAGTTAACTCAACCTACGGAAGGAATCTTATGCTCTGGACAATAATGGTAGTTTTGCTGGTTCTTTGGCTTCTCGGACTTGTCGGCCACATCGGGGGCGGACTCATCCATCTCCTGCTCGTTGTCGCTGTAATCATTCTGATCATCAATTTGGTCCAGGGTCGCCGGTCTCTCTGACCCGATCCAACGCATGAAACCGGTCGGCATCGTTGGGTTGATTTTGATCGCGATTGGGATCATCGCGCTCGCTTATGGCGGCTTTAGCTACACAAAACGCGAGAAGGTCATCGACGCCGGCCCGCTGCAGGTGAGCGCCGATCGCGAAAAGACGGTGCCTTTTCCGCCCATTCTCGGCGGAATCTGTCTGGTA